>JBJSWM010000068.1:0-817 GCA_046085865.1 Pirellulaceae bacterium | reverse complement strand
GTTTGAGCGGGGTGGAGCAGCTGGTTTCGAGCTGTCGGTGATCGTCGATGGAATGTGGAAGGTCTTGGGTGATCCCGATCCCCATGCAGAGATTCGATTGCAGTCCGGCACCAACATGGCGGTCACCACCTACTACGTCGCCGGTACGGATCAATCCAACACGTTGATCGCTGGCAACTACATCGGTACCAATGCCACAGGCAATGGGACCTTTCCGACCGATGGTGGAATCGATGTTTCCTTTTCCAGAGATGTCACCATTGGTGGTGCCAACCCAGGGATGGGCAACGTCGTCAGCGGAACGGCCTGGATTCGAGTCGATGATTACCAGGGGCCGTCCAGCGATATCGTCGTGCAGGGCAATATCGTCGGCTTGGATGCAACCGGCACGAACGCGTTGGGATCCAACGGCGTCCAGCTGGCCAATGTAGCCAGGGCGCGCGTCCAGGGTAATGTGATCAGCGGCGGAACTGGATTGACGATCAATCAGGGTAGTGATTCGAAAGTCAGCGGGAATAGGATCGGATTGGCTTCCGACGGCCTGACCTCAAGGGCGAATTCGGGGCACGGCATTTCAGTATTCAACGCCAGCAATATCGTCATCGGAACCGATGGGGATGGAATTACCGACCTTAATGAACGCAATTTAATCGCTGGCAATTCTGGTTCTGGTATATCGCTCCAAGGATCCACTGGGGTAACGATTGCAGGGAACTACATCGGCCTTGCGAACGATGGTACGATTCGCGCGAACGGACAGAATGGCATCTTCATCAGTGGCTCCAGCGGTACTATCGTTGGGACGGATGGCGATGGT
>JBJSWM010000067.1:0-2842 GCA_046085865.1 Pirellulaceae bacterium | reverse complement strand
CCAAGTGGCGACAGCATCAGATCGGAGTGACCGAGTCGCTTCTTTTCTGCCATGTTCACTTGTTCGCTTTCAGCGGCTTTTAGGGGAAACGGAATGGAGGATTGTCCAGGTCGATCGCCCCGGCTAGGGCCTACAGCGATTCATGGCAAAAGGGTTGGCGATGCGGTGGCGGGATCCGACTGAAGACCGGCGGTGTTGACGGCGATGACTTGATATTCTTCTTCAGTACCAACTAAAAAATCGGTGATGGAATAGGTCATCGGTGTCAGCGGAAGTGTGGGTGTGTCGCTGTACTGTAGTCCCTGGAGAATTTGTCGTCCAAACGGATGCTTGCCGGTTGCTCTGACCTCAGCGAGCGGCTTTCCTTGACGTAGAAGGACGATGTGGGAAAGGCCGCTTTCCAAGTCTGCATCGCAGTGCCAGCTCAAGAGTCCTTCTTGCGTCACAGTGACTTGGTGTGGAGTCGGCGGTGGTGTTTGGTCGCTTACGGCTCCGTCTTTCTGATACTCGGCCCAGGCTTTCGCGATACTCTGGTTGGGAAGCCACGAAGCCTCTAGCGGATTGGCCGGGAATCGATCGTGTGGCGTGGCATCTAGAGGCACGGTTTCGCCAGATGGGATCTTGCCCAGCCATGCTTCATCCAGCGGCATCGATCGAAGTGGTTTTCCGGGCTGCTCTGGTAAGCGTGCTTTCAGGCATGCGTCCAGCCAAGGGATGGCCAAGTATCTTTGATTTCCACAGTCGTGGCTGGACAAAGGGTCTACTGCGATCGCCACCAAGGCTCCCTTGGCTCTCGTCGTGCGAAAATAAAGCTCATTCGCCGGCCAGACCGCCGCAAATCGCTCCTCTTGAACTGTCACTCCTTCGCGCGTTCCCAAGTTGCATACGACGGGTACTTCAGTTGCCTCCTTCGGCCAAGCATGAGGACGGATTGAGGGTTTTGAAGGATCTTCTGCCAGCAATGGAACCCCCGATCTCAGCCACGCTGCGACAACGCGCCGGGGATGCAGCATCAGCATCCCGCCGGCCCAATGCCCGCCGCCGCTATGTCCCCACAAAACCCAGGGAACCTCTTTCAACTCCGGATGGGAAATTTGGTCGGCGAGGTCGTCGAGCGCACGCCGGAACGTTGCATCCGAACCATTTCTTGGGTCGCACCACTTTTGGCAATCGGCCCCTTCAGGTTGCTCATACACCGGCGACATCAAAGCCAGTTGGTGCCTTCGCGCCAGCGCCTGCCAGTGAAGGTCATAGGCCCCAGTCAGCCCTGATCGGCAGGAGCCTTCGCCGCACCCATGTTGATGCACGAGGACTCCGCGTAGCGTCTGGACCTCCGGCGGTATCCAGAGGGTGTACTGAACAGCGAACTCCAACCCTTGGCCAGTTGGCGCAGCTTCGTATCGGACGCGGTGGTAGGGAGGGGTTGCCTGAGGCGCATCGGCGTAGCCAACTGTTTGGGAATAGACATTGCTGGCAAGATTCCATGCCGCCATGATTGCGGTGAGCCAGCCGAGGATTCTCCAGATCATGACAGACAAACCTTCCACGCAGAGGATCGACCCATTCCAAGTCACCAAGGCCGCAAGCGATTGTTTCTACCGCGAGTCACTGCGGTTTTACTTCATGGATGCTTGGGGTTTTCCAAATAATAAAGCCCAGATTTTCCGGGGCAGACCAGATCGGTATCGCCATCGCCGTCGAGATCGACTGCAGCCACTTGCAAGCCGGTGCCTACACTTCCCCTGGGGAAATCCTTGAGAGCCCATCGCTCTTGAGGATTCGCAGGTGCGTTAGCAGCAGGCTGGCCTCGATACAAGGTGGTTCGCTTCCATTTGGCACCTTGAGCCAGAAACTGGTAGGCATAGACGACCGGTGCCTGCACATCCCCTGGCTCCACCTCATGAGCGTAGACTCGCTTTCCTGTGATCAGCTCTTCGACCCCATCCCCATCCAGATCGGCATAGTGAAGCGTATGGACTTGGGAGTAGGTCCCGTCGATCTCCTCCTTCTGCCAAGTACGATTGCCTTGAGCGTCTTCCTGTTGACGCATCCAATAGAGCCCAAAGCCGTGGCCCATGCCCCAGACGATATCGGTCTTTTGGTCGCCGTCTACATCGCGACCATGGATCAAGATTCCAGCAGCTCCCAGATCAAATTCCTTGTGGAATGTCCATTTCTGTTCGGCTGATCCGGGGGCTTCCCACCATCCAGAGGGTGTGATCAGGTCCAATTTGCCATCTCGATTGATGTCGCCAGCTCCAACCCCGTGCCCAGCGCCTTCAGTTCCTAGTTCATGCTTCGTCCAGGTGGGATCCGCGCCTCGACCCGTCAGTTCGTACCACACCACCACATTGCCAGTGTTTGGCAGGAAATCAGCTTGGCCGTCACCGTTGATATCCAGCAGCACAGCGGTCTCCATGTTGCCTGGTAGGTCGATCTGGTGCTCTTTCCAAGGTTGAGTCGGATCGGTACCAGGATTCTCCACCCACCCAAATCGCTTCCCGAAATAACTGCAGGTGACGATGTCGATATGTCCATCGCCATTGACGTCCATCGGTGCGTCGCAGAAGTCTTCCTGGTAATGGGGATTCGGGCAGGGAGGCAGCGACCGAACCTTGTGCCTCTTCCAGTCGGGTGCTTCGTACCAGGAATCTCCCGAAAAGACATCCAGTTTCCCGTCGCCGTTGAAGTCTGCTACGCCACACGCCTCGAAATCGACTCGGTCGTTGATCGCGTGAACCGTCCACGATTCAGGCTGCTGCCCTTCGGCAAAAGGGAGTTGACCCCCAATTCCACCGATCACCAAACAGAGGGAGCTTCTGCGCCACGCTAGCCGCATCCG
>JBJSWM010000066.1:0-3700 GCA_046085865.1 Pirellulaceae bacterium | reverse complement strand
CTCGTACGCCAAAAGAAGCGTGGGGACACGGAGTCATCGAGACTGAGCTATCGAGACTGAGAACGAGTACCGTCCGCCGCGGCGGACTGGGTACCCGAAATCAAAACATTGCCCCACGAAATTACCCGAAGAACCGATATTTGGGGATCTGCAGACCGATGTGTTAAACTAAATCCTGTGCGTCCTCTCCTCGTTGTATCCCTCCAGGGGGATGCTACGTGCCACCTTGGCCTGCCTGCATCTTCTGGTGCTGTTCGGATCGATCATGGTGTCCCTTCGTCCTGCCCAAGTCATTGTCGGATCCCGATCACTGCGAGTGACCCTATGGGTCGCTTGCCTGTCGATCTGCTTGGGTTGGCTTGGTTGGATACCGTCTCAGAGAATCCTAGCGCAGCAGGCACCTGCCGCGGAGCCAACGATAGCGCCAGGAGAAGGGCTGACGAAGCCAGGGCTGGGAGATCGAGAGGCGTTGCAATTTTTTGAAACCCATGTTCGGCCCATCCTGATCGACCACTGCCTGGAGTGTCATTCGGAGGAGACGGAGGCCAGCGGCGGATTGCTTTTGGATCGCCGAGCCGGATGGGAGCGGGGAGGGGATTCTGGTCCGGCGATTGTCCCTGGGGATGCTGCTGCCAGTTTGTTGATACTAGCGATCGCTTACGAAGATCCGCATCTGGAGATGCCGCCCGAAGGGAAGCTGTCGGACGAGGCGATTGGTTGGCTAAAGGAGTGGATCACCCAGGGTGCTTTCGATCCCAGGACGCAGCCCGCAGCCAAGAAACCAACGACTGGACTGACGCTGGAGAGGGCAAAGGAACACTGGGCCTATCAGCCATTCCACCTGCATCCAGTGCCGTCCGTCGCCGCCTCCAGTTGGATCGATAGCTGGATCGATGCAGCACTGGAGAAGCAGCCGCTGATTCGTAGCCAGCCGGTGCCAAGGGCCGCGCTTCTGCGACGTTGGATGGCGGACCTTCATGGCCTGATTCCGACTCCCGAGGAGATCGAGGCATTCGAAGGCGATCGGAATCCTGATGCGCTCGAGCGTATGGTCGATCAGTTGCTTGCATCGCCGCGATATGGGGAACGAATGGCCCGGCGATGGATGGATACGGTTCGCTTTGGTGAGTCGTTGACACTTCGAGGCTTCGTCTTCCCTGATGCGTGGCGGTATCGCGATTATTGCATTGAAGCGTTTCAAAGCGATCTGGCCTGGGATCAATTCCTCACCGAACAGATCGCTGGGGATCTGATCGAAACGGAGGATTGGCGGAAGCAGCAGCGAGGAAGCATTGCGGCGATGTTCTGGCTGCTGGGCAATACGAATCTGGAAGAGCAGGACAAGAAGCAGTTGGATCTGGATGTGATCGACGAGCAGTTGGATGTGTTTGGCCGCGCGGTGCTGGGACAAACCCTGGGATGCGCTCGTTGCCACGACCATAAATTCGATCCGATTCCGACAAGCGATTACTACGCCATGGCGGGAATCCTCAATGGTTCACAGGTGCTGGAGCATGCGAACGTATCGAAGTGGATCGAGTCCCCGCTGGCGGTTTCCGATGCCATGCAGAGAGAGCGACAGCAGTTGGAGTCGGAGCGGGTGAGCCTGCAGGAACAGATCCAGTCGATCGACGCCAAATTGAAGCCACAGCAGGGGTCGGTGCCGGTGGATCGTCTTGCCGGGGTTGTGGTGGATGACGCGGCGGCCAAGCGGGTTGGGGACTGGAAGCCTTCGTCTTCCGTTCAGCCTTTTGTCGGTTCGGGATATTTGCACGATGGCAACAGCAATCGCGGTAGCAAGACGATCACTTTCCAGCCCCCGTCTTTGGCTCCAGGGCGTTATGAAGTCCGTCTCTCTTACACCCATGGCGACAATCGCGCAACCAACGCGATGGTGGAGGTTTTTAGCGCTGATGGCCAGCAGGAGCATCGGATCGATCAAAAGAAGGCGGCGCCCATCGGTGGACTGTGGGTCTCGCTGGGAACGTATCGATTTGAGCAGGATGGTCAGGCGTATGTGATTGTTTCCAATGTAGGAGCTGACGGCCACGTCATCGCCGATGCGGTCCAGTTTTTGCCGGAATCAGCCAGCGATGGGAGTGCTGGTCAGGTGGCAGCCAAAGGGCCGGAGGGGGATGTGAAGCAGAACCAGTCGCTGCAGCAGACTCGCGAACAGCTCCAGAAGCAACTGAAAAAGCTCGACCAGCAACTGGCTTCCTTCCCTCGCGCAATGGTGCTCAAGCCACGACCCGATGCAGGGGATCTGACGGTGATGATTCGCGGCAGTGTGCATCAGCCGGGGCCCAAAGTGCCGCGAGGTTTTTTGCGGGCCGTGCGATGGCAATCGGATCACCAGCCTGATGTCGAAGAAGCGTCGATCGATCGAATCGATTTGGCTCGCTGGGTGACCGATCCCAGGCATCCATTGACAGCGCGGGTAGCTGCCAATCGTATTTTCAGCTGGGTGATGGGAGAAGGATTGGTTCGGACCGTGGATGAATTCGGGACAACCGGTTCCCCGCCGACTCACCCAGAACTGCTCGATAGCCTTGCCTATCGATGGGTGAGGGAAGGGTGGTCGACCAAACGATTGGTGCGGGAATTGGTCCTTTCGGATGCCTATGCAAGACGGAGCGATTTGCCGGAGGGGAGATCGCAAACGCAGGTCGATCCGGAGAATTTGTGGCTGGCCCGTGGTGCTCAAAAGCGGCTGGATGCTGAGACATTGAGGGACAGTTTGCTGCGGATCAGCGGTCAATTGGACCTGATGATGTTCGGCAAGAGGTTTCCTGGGCAGCTGGAAGCGGACTATGGATTTCAGAGCGATTCGACGGCGAGAAGCGTTTATCTGCCTGCCTTTCGCAATGCGCCTTCCGATTTTCTCTTGGCATTTGATCTGGCCGATCCCAGCTCGGTGGTAGGCCAGAGGTCCAGGACGGTCATTCCGCAGCAGGCGCTGACGCTGCTGCATCACCCTTGGGTGATTGAGCAATCGGAGTTGGCGGCCGATCGGCTACTGAAGCAAGCATCGGAGAGCGGTCAAGTGGTATCGCTGGCGTATCGAACGGTGCTGGGGAGAGATCCCAGCGACGAGGAGTTGGTGGTGGCGAAGCGATTTCTGGGGGCGGCTGGCGATGTCTCTTTGGACCGCCAGCGATTGGCGTTGCTTTTGCAGAGTCTTTGGGCATCGATGGAATTTCGTTTGCTGAAATAGTGAGCGATGAGAGCCTCGGCGACTTCCTTGTCGCTGCAAGGTCCAAGGGGAGGGGAGCGAGGATGAGCGATGGAAGGGCTGAGGCGATGGTCGAGCTTGCGGGGCGACGTCGGTGGCTGCAGCAGGTGGGTTGCGGATTCGGAGCTTTGGCTGCCTCGGCACTCGCGGCGGGAAGCGTGTCTGCGACGACTTCATTGGTCGATTCGACCCTGGCGGGAAGCGAGGGGCTTCACCTGCCGCCGCGAGCCAAGCGGGTGATATTTCTTTTCATGCAGGGAGGAGTCAGTCAGGTCGATTCGTTCGATCACAAACCATTGCTGGCCAAGCATCACGGCCAGACGAAGGATTTTCGCGACGCGCGCGCCCTGGCCAACACCTCCTGCGCGATGGTCAACACGTGTGAATTGCCAGTGCTTTGTGAAACACAGCACTTCGTGCGGAGTCGGCAGTGCAAGGCTGGCGCGGCCAAAGGCGGCCAGAATGGCG
>JBJSWM010000065.1:0-535 GCA_046085865.1 Pirellulaceae bacterium | reverse complement strand
GCAGAGTTCCTTGGTGATTGCTGCAACTTTCCGTGTCGAGACACCTTGGACATACATTTCGGCGAGGGCGAGTTTTAGGGCTCTTTCACAGCGTTCGCCACGTTCCAAGGTCGACGGATAGAACTGAGAATCTCGGGTTTGGGGGATCTGAAGCTACGGCTTGCCGAGGCGGCCGCTGAAAGTCTTTGGTTTGAATCCGTTGGCATGGGACCTTCGGCCTGCTGATCGCTCGTAGGGATCAGCCTGGAGGTCATGAGCACGTTCGATCCTCATGGCTTCGTTCATGAGCACCTGGATGGCCTGTGCCATGGCTTCGAAGCCGTGCTCGACAAAGCAACTGGACAGCTTCGTGGGTGGTGTTAGATTGGAACTGGTGGGTCATGGGTCTGGTCTACTTTTCAGCTTGCTAACTAAAAAGAAACCAATCCTGGCCCACTTTTTTAAGCAGACCGACCGCCCCAGTTCCGTTCTCGTTCGTTCGCTGCGCTCACGATCTCGAACGGAACTGGAGAGCGATGAATTTACAGAAGAGAAG
>JBJSWM010000064.1:0-1846 GCA_046085865.1 Pirellulaceae bacterium | reverse complement strand
ATTCGCATCGACTTCATCCGAGAATTCATTGAGTTTCACCCTTCTGGACCTCGAACCTGTTTCCAAAACCGCAACACTCCAAGGCAATAAAATCGCCGACTCGCAACTCTCTTTCCTACGAAAGGCTCGTTTCGAGCCCATCCTTCTTAGCGGCACCAACTGGAATCGGTGTGAAAAGTTGGAAGAAATCATTTTTTCATCCGTTTCCGAAAAAACTACCGTAATTGATTACCGCAAGGCGAGGGTTGGCATGGTGTCGGTGAGAGCCTTTCGGAACCAATGGAATGGTTCGGTGGCACGTTGTTTGGCGGTTTGAATGATGGACATGAGGGTGGTCTGGGCATGTGCGCCGATCCAGGTGCGGTTGCCGCCCCAGACTTTTCGGTTGACGACCGCAGGACGGATCGCGCGTTCGGCCCAGTGGTTAGTCGACTGGATTGACGGATCGATCAGGAACCAGAACCAAGACATCGCGTGCTTCAGAATATGCTTTCCCAACCTCCGATTCGCTCGGTTCTGGAAGCGCCGGTCGCAGAGTTCCTCAGGTACACACGATAGTGCCAGGCCTTACGCAGCCAGTTCATCGCCACCGATACGATGGCCACGCCATGACCGCCTCATCCCATACGCGCGATCGATGAGGCTGAGGACAGCGCGTGGAAAATGCACGGCACCGCTTCGAGCTGCCTCGATCAACTTTTCGCATCGGCGACTCAAATGAGTCAAACATTGTTGATGCGCTGCACGGGTAAACCGGTCGTAGACACTCCCCCCATCGTGCGTCAGCGTTCCGTTCCACTCTCTTCCCAAAAGTGTCTCGCAGGGAACGTGATCGCGGCCAGGATCTATTTTGTAGATTGTGGTGTTGTGACTGACGAAAGCCTGCAACCAAGCGGATCGGCCGCCGACTCGCCAACCCGTTTCATCGGGTGCGACCTCGGGCGCCCCACGAAGTTCCGCTTGAAGTTGTTCGATAGAAGGCTCGATTCGCTTGGCCGGTCGCAGCGCGCGACGGACACTTGTCGACCGAGCCACCTGCAATTCGGGGAACATCAGCTTCAGCAGCCGAACGCTTTTGCCATGCGACAACCCAAGTTCCTTGTTCAGCAAAGCCAACAACGCATGAACACCAGCACCCAATTGGCTTGCTGCCGCACCGCCAGCATTGGAAGTTTGCAGTTCGTGTCGCCCACGCACCTGTTGGCCGCAATCTCGGCACTCACCCGTCGCAAGGGTGAACTGTCGAAAGATGACGCGCTGCGGAATCTCCGCCTGATATTGAGCGACCTTGCCCGTCTTACGAAGCCGCTTCGAACCACACTCGGGGCACTGACTGGGCAGCGGAACATCATAACGTTCATCGATCCGCGAAGGGATCGCTCGATGAGCATGCGGGCCGTGACGTTTTCCCTTTTTGCGTCCGGGCTTCTTGGGGGTCGCCATTGGCGCTCCCTTCGAGAAGGGCGCCGCTTGTCGCCCGTTGCGACGTTGCTCTTCCTCCAGTTTCGCCATCAAAGAGGCGACCTGTTTTTCAAGTTCTGCGACCCGCTTAACAAGCTCTTCGCATCGCGGGCATTGATTCCAATCTGCTGCTGGTCGTTCCATAACCAACCATGTCGCCAAAATCAGCTTGCTGTGGCAAGATCAGTCTTGGTTCGGTAATCAATTACAAACTACCCAGACCGAAGGAAGGAGCGATGTAGCGTCAGGGAAATCCAATTCCTGATTGGAGTCGTCTTATCGGGACACACGTCGATACTTTTTCCATGCAACATTCATGATGCCGACATACTCAATCAAACGGAGTTCATAGAGAAACGCATCGCCTCTTTGAAATGTCAAAATG
>JBJSWM010000063.1:0-1201 GCA_046085865.1 Pirellulaceae bacterium | reverse complement strand
CAGCTCGCTGCTCAGATGCTGGGGCAGTTGGCTGGCATGATTGGGAATGGTGTCCGAAGGCAAGGAGTAGCCATGGACGTTTGCCCCTAGCCGATGGAGCCACCAAGTCAGCCACGATCCTTTGAAGCCGGTGTGGCCGGTCACCAAAACCGGTTTGCCCCGGTAGATTCCAGAAAACAGTTCACCGTTCATCGACTTGCCCCGAGAGGAATCAATCTGCTTGACCATCTTTCCAGACTTTCCATGGCGCCGTACCGTCGATCCAACTCTGTTGCAACGACTCCAGATCGCGCGTGGTATCCATGCACTGCCAGTAGCCTTCGTGCCGGAAACCCATCAGTTGGCCATGGAGCGCCATTTGCTCCAAAGGCTTCTTTTCTAGAATGCAGGATCGATCTTCGGAGAGGTACTCAAGAGCCTGACGCTGGAAGACGTAAAAGCCACCATTGACCATGGCACCCTTGGTTCCCTGTTTCTCCGAAAACTCGACGATTCGGTCGCCATCAAATTTCAGATCGCCGAACCGTGGCGGTGGATAAACGGCCGTCAGAGTTCCCAGTTTTCCATGGTTGCGGTGGAATTTTAAAAGCGCATCCAGATCAATGTTCGAGAGTCCGTCCCCATAGGTCAGGAAAAAGCTGTCATCGGATCCCAGGTACTTTTCGATTCGTTTGACGCGGCCGCCGGTCATCGTATCCTGCCCGGTGTAGGCGACTGTCACCTTCGGGCGGAATTCGTCCAGCCGCGAATGAAATTCCATCTGTCCGCTTCCACCGTAGTCCACCGTGAAATCGCTCGACAGCAGGTTCAGATTGCTGAAGAACTCTTTGATCATCTCTGCCTTGTAGCCTGTCGCGAGAATGAACTCGTTGTGGCCGAAGGCGGCGTAGTATCGCATGATATGCCAGACGATCGGCATGGAGCCAACTGGGATCATCGGCTTGGGAATAAAATCGGTCAGCTTGCCAAAACGGGTTCCGTAGCCGCCAGCGAGGATCACTACTTTCATCGATCATCGATCCCTTGAAATGTGAAGGAGCATCACCCGCCAAACAGGTGCTGAATATAAAACCTGACCGCGCTTGCCCGACCCCGCATTCCGGCGAAGAAAAAAACCCAGTTCGCTCGGGTCGGTTGCTTCAGTGCGGAAAGAATGCCGTGATTGAACAGCAATCCGTATCGCAGCGCAAGGGCACTGCGG
>JBJSWM010000062.1:0-3043 GCA_046085865.1 Pirellulaceae bacterium | reverse complement strand
CGAGTGTGATGTTTGAGATCGTCAAGACCGGACGCCATCGGGCGCTAGATCGCGAATCGATTGACGCAGCGAAAAAACTGTACCAAGCGGAACCTGAGCACTTGGCTTAACGATTGACGCGTCTCTCCTATTCTCTCGATGATTCTCCGACGTCCCTGCCCATGTTGCGAATTCGGTCAAGAGCCTCGCTTGACGACTGGGCGCTGCAAAGCGGCAATCTGGGCCCCGGATTCCGGCTGTATGCGATACTTAGCCGGATCCCTTGGCCCCATTGGGACTGGTGGGGGTGGTGATTATTTCATTGGATCCCATTTCGCTGCTTCAAGATGCAATGGCTTCCTAAAGGTTAACCGATAGTTCACGCCACATCGTCTGGATTCCCCCGCTTGCAAGCGGGTAAGGCTGCGAAGAAGTGGATGGCTATTACCCCAAGGAAATACCGGATGGACGGTTCATGTTCGGTAGCGAAACAGACCGACGAGCTTGATTCCTACCGCGACTTATCGATAGCTTGCCAGTGGAGCGGCGCAAACCGCTGGGTCGGCTTCGAAGAACGATCCCAACCTGCTGCAATCTTGCGGTTGCCCCCGCAATTATCCCAGATGGGGCGACATGGATCTTGGCGACCATCGAACCCAGAAGCCTGCATCCAGAGATGCGAAGTTGCTTCCTGATAGGGTCGACCGACCAGATTGCCAGCCACTTCGAAAGTTGCTTCCCCAGCCTGACACAGAGTCGCGCACCATTTGGGCTACTTGGTTTTCGTCCCCATGGCCGCTGATCAGAAATCCACAAGGCTGGTCGGCCCAGAGTTCCCCGATGCACTCCAATAACTTCGGAAGGTCGCGGTCGAGTTGCCAGCGTTTGCCATCTGGCCCATGACCATAAGCGGGCGGATCCAAAACGATCAGTTGGTAACGGGAACCACGCCGGACTTCCCGCTGGCAGAATTTCAGCGCGTCTTCGACCAACCATCGGATGGGGCGATCCGACAAGAGGCTATGTTGCGCATTGATTCGCGCCCATGCCACTGCTGGCTTGCTGCTATCGATATGAGCGACCTGCGCCCCCGCATCGGCCAATGCCAGAGATGCGCCGCCGGTGTACGCGAAGAGATTCAATGCAGACAGTGGCGTTTGGCGAATCGATGCCCCGTGGCATTGCTGCTGCAGCCATTCCCAATGCCATGCATGCTCCGGGAAGACACCCAGATGGCCAAAGGGGGTGAAGGCCAACTGCATTTGCAGAGAACGCCAGCGAATCATCCAGGGTTGATCCGCAGGGCGATGGTGCACCCAGCTTGCGTCCTCCTGCTGCTCGATGCAATCGTCGGGTTGCCATCGACTCACTGGAACCCTGGGCTTCCCAGAGGCGGCCGGTGACGGACGTTGGACCAACCTGCCACCGAACCGCTCCAGCTTCCAACCCTGGCCACAGTCCAGAAGTTCGTACTGTCCGGAGTCCCAAACACGGTTGGCTGATCCCTGGCTTTCCATAACATCCATCAAGCTGTCGGGCTACAGGAGGGGACGTCCTTCGTAGGCAGCTGCCAGGATCTGAACGACGTGCAAAACTGGCATGACACTCGATTCCTGCTGGAGATGGCGAGCGATCTGCATCTGGCATCCGATGTTGGCCAGCGCCACCAGTTCACATCGGGACTGCCGAATCGCTGTCGCCTTGCTTCTTCCGAGTGAATCGGCGATCTCCGGTTGCTCGATGTTGTAGATTCCAGCCGAACCGCAGCAGAGGTCGCTGTCAGGGATCGCTACCAGCTCCAAGTTCTCGATCGATTCCAGGAGTCGACGAGGTGCGGCCGTTTCACGCTGGGCGTGTGCCAAGTGGCAAGCATCGTGATAGCCGACTCGAATGGTTCGCGCCAAGGCAGGTGGAGGCTCGATTTGGATGCGATCGAGAAAGGTTAGGATGTCGCAACTCTTGGATGCAAAATCGACTGCATGTTTTTGTGCCGTACTTCCCTCGAAAAGTACCGGGTACTCATGCATGACCGATCCACAGCCAGCCGCCGTGCTGACAATGGCGTCGAAATCTCCTTCGAAGGCACTGAAGTTCTTTGTAGCTTGCTGCTGGGCCTTCTTGCCATCGCCTACGTGCCACGCAAGGGCTCCACAGCATCCTTGTTCGGGTGGCACATGCACTTCCACACCATTCCGAATCAGGACATCGATCGCCGCTTGATGGATCTCTGGAGCCAGGATTCGCTGAGCACATCCTTCCAGCAACGCGACACGGAGTCGAGCTGTCGTTCGCGGTCGGTAAATCGTCTGACGCTTCGATGAACGCTTGGGCAATTGGTCCGGAATCATCTGCAGCATTGGCTGAAGCGCTGCTGGCGTCCAGAGATTCCATTTTTTTGCGATCCTCCCCAATCGGAGCGCCCAACGGAACCGCCAAGGATAAGGAAGGGTTTGAAGTGCCATCCAGCGGGCCAGCGAGGGACGCTGGTTCGTCTTCTCTCTCTGCAGATCGCGGTAGGGACTGAGTAGCTGGGAGTAAGGCACTCCAGAAGGGCAGTAGGTCTCACAAGCCAAGCAACCCAAACAACGGTCCAGGTGGGGAGCTGCCTCTTCCGCTGCCAGTTCTCCCTCCAGCACCTGTTTCATCAACACGATTCTCCCTCTAGGGGAATCCGCTTCTTCCCCTAGCACCTGATAGGTAGGACAGGTAGGAAGACAAAATCCGCAGTGCACGCAAGTCTGGACCGCATCGGCCATCAGTTTGCCACGCACCCCAGACTGTTCCACAGGAATCCGATGAAGCATGCTTCCCCCAGCCAATTCCGTCCCGATTATCAGTCACCTTGCGCACGCCCAATCGCCCAGACGACCAGCCTCGGGTGTCGCTCACTTCAATTTCACGTCACACTTGGTTCGGACCATTCTACCTCGCAGGCGATGGGCGAGCGACCCGAAGCATGCAGCTGTGATCTCCCCAATCAACTGGAACCACCCAATATCTTCAGTCCCACCGATAATTTCGTGGGCCTTTGCATTGACTTGCTGCCCTTAGTCCGCCAGTGCGG
>JBJSWM010000061.1:0-2555 GCA_046085865.1 Pirellulaceae bacterium | reverse complement strand
ATGAAGTCCCGCTGGATCATCCCGATCGCGATCGCGAACGGGGGAGAATCTTTCGTGTGCGAATGACCGATCAAACGGCTCGCAAATCCCTACGGATTGCAGACGCCTCTATGGAAGAGACAGTGAAACTCCTTTCTGACTCCAGTGCCACCGTCCGAAGAATGGCGTGTGAGTCGCTGGCCGACAGTCAGGATGCAGACTGCGATGCACAGTTGACCAAGATTTTATCCGACCGCCAGGCGGCCGCCGTGGCGCTGGTCGAAGCGATGTGGTGCTGGCGCCAGCGACATGGGAAGCTGCCCGAATCGTGGTCCGTTCTGCTGCACCACGACTCACCGCTGGTTGCCGTCCACGCGGTGAAATTGGCTGGTTCCTTGCCGTCTTTCGATCGCTGGAATGAATTGCTTGCGCGTTGGCAGGTCGCTGCCAACGATCCCGATCAGGCGGTGGTGGAGCGAGCGATTGTTGAGGCGATTGGGCATGCTGGTCCATTTTCGGTATTGGAGCCGTTGATCGATCGAGGGAACCAGACGTCGAAGGATCCAATTTTGAATCAATCGATCAAGATCGCGATGAGAGACCTTCTTTCGCGCATGGGGAATGAACAGCAACTTTTTGCCGATTGGGTCGATCCCAATGCCCCCAAATCCCCCTTGGCAATTGACAGTCCCAAGGTGGAATCGTTGATCCCAGTGCTGCTAGCTCTTCGCGACCAATTGCCACTGGATCCGCTAGTGGCCTGGGTGGTCCGACAGGAAAAGAACTCCGACCGCATTGCGCAGATCCTGCCCACCATCGCCTCCGCCGCATCGCTCGATCAGTCCCATCGCATCCTGCCGATGCTGGAAAAAGTCTACGGAGACAACCCACAAGAGATCGGCGATCAACTGATCCAGATGGCCGAGGCTCAGAAGAAACGATTTGGCAAAGTGGCTGGCCTGCTGGAAGACCGACTACAGCGTTGGTATGAGGAAGAAGCAAATCGGCTATCGATCCTTCGAGAGCAATTGACTGGTCCGTTGCTTCATTTCCAATCGACCGATCGCGAAGGCAGATGGACTGCCAAGGCTTGGGGCACCGAGGCGCGACCTCGCATGGGCAGTACCCAGGTACAGCTGATGAGCAGTCTGCAGTTGGGGGAATCCTACACAGGTCAGATGCAGACTTGTGCATTCGCGGCTCCCCAATCGCTACGATTTTGGATCGCCGGTCACAATGGCATGCCTAACGAGCAGGACCACAAGAAGAACAGAGTGGTTTTAGAGGAAGCCAGTGGCCGGGAGATTGCAAGCTACTATCCGCCTCGTAACGACACCGCAATCGAGGTGTCTTGGGATGCAGGAGACCTGAAGGGCAAGCTGATCCGCCTGCGCGTCATCGACGGCGATGATCAAAACGCCTACGCCTGGATCGCAGTACGAACGATCGCCAGCCCAGGCGATCAATGCATCGATGCCGATGCGGCGCTCCAGAGACTGCTCCGAGCGTTCCGGACCGTTGCTTGGGAGAATCCTACTGCTGCGGCATGGAGATGGAATGCCAATCAGTCCCTGGATCTAATGGGCCGATACGAATGGGTCAGTGGACTTCTGCGCAGCGAATCGCCAATCGCGTCGGCTCTGCTGGAACAGTCCTTCCCGCAAGGCTGGGCCGAGGGATGGGAAACCGGAGGTCAGATGGTTTTGCCGGAAGATGGGCCATTCAAAGAACCTCTTGAGCGGAAGATTCTGCCAGCTCTGCGGCAATTTGCTACCGCTCCCCAACAGTCCCTGGTTGCTCAAGGTCTTGGATCGCTTGCCAGGGGGCGACCATGGTTGGTGGAGTCGCTGGAGAAGGGGTGGCTGAGTCGCGACGTGCTGCTGGATTTCCCAGACTCCTGGTGGGAGGGACTATCGAATGCCCCGATCGATATCACTCTCAAGGAGATGCGGCCGGAGGTGCGAGTCGGGAAGCAAGAGTTGCAGCAACTGGTCGCTCAGCGAGTCAAAAACATCCGTGGATTAACTGGCACCAAGGCGCGAGGGAAAGTGCTGTTTCAGGAGAAGTGCGCGCTTTGCCATCAGTTGGGAGGGCAGGGGACCGTTCTTGGGCCGCAACTGGAAGGGGTGGGCAAGCGGGGTCCCGAGCGATTGTGCGAGGATATTCTGCTTCCCAATCGCAATGTCGATGAAGCCTTTCGGACTCGCGTTGTGCTAACGACCAGCGGACAGGTCCTGACCGGCTTGGTGCGTCAGCGCGGAGAAAGTTCGATCGAGCTTGTGGACCAAAAGGGTGTGGCCACGACTTTGCCAGTGGAGGAAATCGAAGAAGAGAAGCCAAGTGAATTGTCGCTGATGCCTGCCAATTTCCATGAATCGCTCGACGATCAGCAAATGGCCGACCTGCTGGAATTTCTCAAGCAGTGAAAAGAGGTAGAGAATCACTGATGCAATTTCCCCGTAGCCGCCATCGCCAGATGGTGGATGATGCGGGATGGACGTCGTTCGAAGCTCTCCACCGCTTGGCAGCGGTGGCTAGTGCGCCTTTGACGGCGTCGAAACGGGAGGGTGTAAGTC
>JBJSWM010000060.1:0-6168 GCA_046085865.1 Pirellulaceae bacterium | reverse complement strand
CCGATTCGATGATGCTTCGGCCATCGATGGACGGACGCTCTCGGGACTCCAGATCAGTCGTGCCGGTACGGACGGGATTTTCGAGCGGGCCTACTTGAGCACCGACCTGGGGACAGGAGGTGCGGTGGTGGTCGACTTTGCAGCGGCCAGTCCCGGCACCAGCGGCAATGGAGTCGAGATTCGCTTCACCCAGGCGTCTCGCAACGACACCAGCTTGCCTCGCATCAGTGTTTCGGGGCAGCGTTTGAACATTGAAGTCAACACCGCACCGGGCCTAAAGACAACGGCTCAGGATTTGATCGACACCATCAATGCCGATGGGGTGGCCAGCAAGCTGGTGATCGCCAGTCGCCTTCGAGGCTCTCCGTTTGTCGCCATCGCCGATACGGTGCCGGCTGGTCAGGTGCTGAAGCTAACTGGCGCCAACGCGGCGCGCGTGTCGACCAACATGAACGCCGGCACGGCGCTTCAGGTGGAATTCCTTTCGCAGCAGTCGGGCCCTCAGGGTCGCGGCATCAAAATCGAATTCACCTCCCGCGACTTTGGCGCTGCCTCGCCGCCGGTCGTGTCGGTATCTGGCACCACGATCCAAGTGGAGATGAACAGCAACTCGCGTTTTGCATCGACCGCTCAGGAAGTGATCGACGCGGTCAACTCCAGCAGCGCCGCATCTGCGCTGGTGCTGGCCCGTTTCGTCAGTGGTTCGCCATCGACTCGGGTCGGCGCACTGCCGATCAATTACTCCCCGCTTGTTCTTGCTGGCGCCAACGACATCCCGATCACGCCGGCATACGTCGGCTTTGGGGATTCGGCTCGCGAGGTGGTCTTCCGATTTGCGGAAGACCTTCCCGATGACATCTATCGGATCGACGTCTTGGGTCGCGGCCCTCTGGCGGTCAAGAATGTCCTAGGCCAGCCTTTCAACGGCGGAAACGACCAGGGTATCCAGTTCGAACTTGACCTGGGGGCTCGCATTGAAGCGGTCGTGCCGCAACCGGTGGTCCGCCTAGCCAACGGTTCGCTCGACCAGAAACGCAACGTGATCGAGGTCTATTTCAACGACGACGATCTCGATCCAACAGCCGCGATCAATCCCCGCTTTTACCAGCTTCGCTACACGCGCGGCTCGGTGCAGATGAACGACGATCTGGTCTTCTATCCGGCCAAGGTCGAATACAGCGCCGCTCAGGATCGTGCGATCCTGACCTTCAATCGGAACTTGGACCAGTTGGTCGACACCAATGGCAACGCACTTCCGATCGAAGCTCTGCGACTTCGCATCGGAATTGACGAAGAGAATTTGCCAGCCCCTTCGGATCTCACTCCCTTCATCGATCCAGGCAGCCAGTGGGATTCGGCGCTCGACATCACCAGTCAGTTCCAGCCTGTCTCTGGTCAGCCCAAGGCGATCATCATCCAATCGGAGATCCAGAACACCACCCCGTACCTACTCGATTTCCCTGGGGCCAATGACGAGCCGGGCAATCGCGACAACCGCTACCAGAGCCACGTGTCGACCGTCGACAGCGATGGCATCGAGGTGATTGAATACAACTTCCAAGGGCAGCTCGGCAGGGCCGGCGGCAGCATTCAGCTCAATGCGATCACGGAGACGCAGAAGCAGCGGGTCCGGGAGATCATGTCGCTTTATGCCAATTATCTTGGAGTGCGTTTCGTCGAAACGGACACCACTGGCATCACGATTGCCATGGGGGATATGCGAGCGGTTTTTGGCGGTACGGACAACCAACCTGGGGGTGCCACCTACGCCGCCGGTCCGTTGGTCAGCAATGGCCAGCCTGCAGTTGTCGTCGACATCCAGGACTTCAGCGGATCCAACCAAAGTGAATTCGGATCGGCCTTGTTCCGAACCTTCATGCAGGGGATTGGGGTGCAGTTGGGGCTGGGTCGTGCTGAGGAACTGCCCCAGCTGACGATTCAGAGCAGCCAGCCGGTCATCAATCCGGGCATCGACACGGAAATGGTTTTTCCGGGCAATCAGGACATCGTCCATGGACAGTTTGTTCATCGCCCTGAAAGCAAGGACATCGACCTCTATCGGTTCACTTTGCCGGAGGCAGGGGAGCTGAAGATTGAGACGTTCGCCGAACGGCTTTCGCAAGTCAGCTTGCTGGACACCCATCTGCGACTCTACCGACAGAACCCCAACGGCTCCTTCACCGAGGTTGCCTCCAACGGCGACTACTACAGTGAGGACTCACTGATTCGGTTGAAGGTGGCGGCCGGGACTTATGTCCTGGGTGTCAGCGCCAAGGGAAATGAAGCGTACGACCCGACGATTGAAGATTCGGGCCTTGGCGGTCGCAGTGAGGGTCGTTATCAGGTCCGGATCGACTTCCGTCCACCGGAGACGTCCTACCTATTCGACAGCACTGCCGATGGCGATGGCTCCCGAGTTCAGATCGATGGAGATTCCGACGGACGCCCAGGCGGCACTTACGATTTTTGGTTCGTCCCGACCGGACCGACCAACACCGTTTTCGTCGACAAGGGATCCAAAGCGACCACCTCCAACGGATCGCTGGCAGCGCCGTTCAAGACGATTCGCGAAGGGTTGCAGGCTGCCACGTCGGGCCAAGTGGTGCGGATCGTCGGCAACGGTGGAGCGGATGGCAAGCTGGAAACAACCTCCGACAACCTCGCCTATGAACTTGGCTTCAATCGACTCAATCAGGTCCAAGCCGACGGTTCGACCTTCGATGTTCCTCGCAACGTCACGGTGATGATCGACGCCGGCGCGATCCTGAAACTCAGTCGCGCCCGGATCGGAGTCGGCAGCACGTCGGTTTCGGTCGATCGCAGCGCTGGGGCACTTCAGGTGCTGGGTGTCCCACGCATCCTGGACACCTCTGGCAATGTGATCTACGACGTCTCAGGAGACGCCGTTCCCGGATCGGTCTACTTCACGTCGCTCAATGACACCATCGGTAAAGGCGTCAACGCCGACCGCACTCCACCGGCTCCTGCCCGTGGAGACTGGGGTGGAATCGACTTCCGCAATGCGATCGATTCGAAAGACCAAAGTCGCAAGGACCTGGAGAGGGCGGGAATCTTCTTGAATGCCGTCGTCCACGCGAACATGAAGTACGGTGGGGGCCAGGTGGTGATTGACGGAGTTTCCCAGTCGATCACTCCGATCCACATGATCGACAGCCGTCCGACGGTTGCCAACAGCCAGATCACCCTGAGCGCCGATGCGGCGATGGCAGCGACTCCCAACAGCTTCCGGGAGTCGAATTTCCAGGATCCGGTCAGCCAGTCGGCGGGCGGCTTCATCGCCGACTTTGAGCGAGTGGGGCCGGATATTCATGGCAATCGACTTTTAAATAATTCGGTCAATGGCCTGTTCGTCAAGCTGCGGACGGGTGCAGGCACCGCAACCGAACTGCTGACCGTTCCTGGTCGTTTCGATGATCGCGATATCGTGCACGTGGTGACCGAGAATCTGGTCATCGCCGGTACGGCAGGGGGTGCGGTAGCCGACAGCAATGCACCGCCCACTTCCGTTGTCCAACTGACCGCCCGCACCAACGGCCAACTAGCAGCAGGTGCCTACAACTACAAACTGGTCTACGTCGATGCGCAGGGGAACGAAAGCAGCGCCTCCGAAGCGACTCGAACGCTGACGGTCAACGCAGGTGCTTCGATCGAACTATCCGGTCTCCCGACCGTTCGTGCCGATTTGCCTTTTGTCAGTCGCCGACTGTATCGGAGTACCGTGGGTGGTGGCAGCCCCTACGTGCTTGCGGCTCAACTGAATGGCACTTCCACCACCTTCACCGACAACGGATCGTTCAGTGGTTCGCCACTCAACGAAGCGCCCGATCGCCTTCGCGCCCAACTCAACGGCAGCCTCCGGATCGATCCGGGTTTGATCGTCAAGTTGCAGGGGTCGCGCATCGAAACGACGATGGGCAGTCAGTTGATTGTCGAAGGGACGGAAGAAAACCCGATTGTACTGACCAGCATTTACGATGTCCGATATGGAGCTGGCGGGACTTTTGATACGGTTAGCCGATCCGGATCCCGAGGTCCTCTCGCAGGAGACTGGGGTGGAATTTACGCCGGTCAGACCAGCAGTCTGTCGGTCGATCATGTTCGCCTCTCCCACGCCGGGGGAACGACGCGGATCGACGGTGGCTTTGCTGCCTTCAACCCGATCGAAATCCATCAGGCCGACGCGCGGATCGCCAACTCGCGACTGGAAGCCAGCGCCGACGGTGTGGTCGGTAATGCGACGAGCATGCGAGCCGGGAAGGGAACGAATTTCGCCGGCACGATCTTCGTCCGTGGATCGCAACCGGTGATTGTCGACAATCGCATCGACAGCAATGCTGGTCCTGCCATCAACATCGACGTCAATTCGCTCGACTGGCAATTCGTCGACGACCCAGGTCGCTCCAGCGGCCCTTCCGACAAGGTCGGGTCGTTCATCGACAATCAAGGGCCACTGGTCCGCGGCAACCGCATCGACCGCAACGGGATCAATGGCATGTTGGTGCGCGGTCAGACGCTGACCACGGAAGGTATCTGGGACGATAGCGATGTCGTTCACGTGCTGCGCGATGAGGTGGTGATTTCCAACGAACATGCCTACGGTGGACTCAAGCTGATCAGCAAGGGTTCGGAGAGCCTTGTCGTGAAGCTCGATGGCGACTCGGCCGGCTTCACCGCCACCGGCGTACCGCTGGACATCTCCAACCGCATCGGCGGCTCCGTGGCCGTCGTCGGATCGGCAGGATCGCCTGTGGTCCTGACCTCCACCAACGATTGCTCGGTGGGTGCAGGGTTCACCCCCGATGGCAAGCCCCAGACCGATACGCTCAACAGCGGCTTTTGCTCGGGATCGGTTTCGGTCCCCTTCGCTGACGTGATCGTGATCATGGACGAATCGGCGTCGATGGGATTCGCTCAGCAGTTTTCAATCGGCCTGATCGCCGACCTCGATGCGGCCTTGCTTTCGGCAGGCATCGGCACCTCGGGTGGAAACCGGTTTGGTCTGGTCGGCTACGGGGATTTCAATCAGGTACCGCGATCAATCCCGGTGGGATCCAACGGATCGCTCTTCGGAACCTCGGTCGAGTACGCTGTCGCTGCCAACACGCTGCAGTCCAGCGGTGCGATCGAAGACGGCTACGAAGCGATCGATTTTGCACTCGACAACTACAGTTACCGAGCCAACGCGGTCAAGTATGTGCTGTTGGTAACCAACGAAGATCGCGACATCGTCGACACGACGCAGTCGTACGCCGATCTGGTGACTCGGATGACGACCGGCGACATCAAGATGCAGGGGATTGTTGCAGCCGACTTCGAAGATGCGGTCGGCAATCGCGCCTTGGCGGTCGACGCGGCCAGCTTGGCCTATGCGGCGGACGGTGTAGGCGGCTTCACTACCTCGCCGGGCGGACGCGTGCTGCCAGGATTCGACACGACAGTCACCGACTACGTCGACATGATCTGGGATTTGGGAGGATTGGCCGGTGACATTTTCCAGATTCAGTTCGGTGGTGTGATTGCAACCAGCTTCGGCGCGGCGATGGTCTCCTCGATCGTCACCCAGGCGGGTGGCAACCCGGCATCGCCTGGTGACTGGCGCAGCATTCAGCTGCAAACGATGAGCAACGATCGGAATGTGGCTGTGGTTGCCGAGCGGGAGTCGGCGCGCAGCTCCCTGCCTGGGGTCAACGATATTCCTTTCAACTCCCAGTTCCTTGGCCAGCTTTCTCCCAAGGCCACCAGTGGCGATGAGAACCTGCGGCTGGGGTTTGAGATCAGCGGGGCGATCAACAAGCCGTCGGACGTCGACGTCTACAGCTTCCTGGCGGCCGGTGGCACCGAAGTCTGGCTCGATATCGACCGAACCCAAAATCGGCTCGACACGGTGGTGGAGCTAGTGGATGCCAACGGCAACATCCTGGCTCTCAGCGATCAGTCGTACGACGAGGAATTCGATCCCACGCTGCTGTTCCGATCGCCCGATATATCGGTCAATTCGGTCCATCCGCTGCGCAAGAGCAACCCGAATCTTTACCCGAAAGATTCCAAGGGAGCGCCTCGGGACCTCTACAGCACCAATCCACGGGATGCCGGGATGCGGGTGATCCTGCCAGGCGCTTCGTCCCAAACGACGCTTTACCACGTTCG
>JBJSWM010000059.1:0-988 GCA_046085865.1 Pirellulaceae bacterium | reverse complement strand
GCAGCTGACTCCCGGTACGCTTCGATGTCCATCTGGAAGAATGCCGACGGCCACTAGCACGGCACAGTCTCTGACGGTGCCGTCGACTCGGACTTTTTCGTATCTGGCAGCGAGAACCAGGTACTGAATATGGTCCAGCTTGCGGTTTCTCCAGGCATCCAGTTCCTCGTCGAGCAGCTTAGCGGCGCGACTGACCTGCGCACTGGAGACGTCCAGTCCGCAGAGTTCCTTGGTGATTGCTGCAACTTTTCGCTTCGAGACGCCTTGGACACCCATCTCCGCAAGAAACAGCTTGAGGGCTCTTTCACTGCGTTCGCCACGTTCCAGGGTCGACGGATAGAATTGAGAATCTCGGGTTTGGGGTATCTGCAGTTGAAGCTTGCCGAGGCGGCTGCTGAAAGTCTTCGGTTTGAATCCATTGGCATGGGACCTTCGGCCTGCTGATCGCTCGTAGGGATCAGCCTGTAAGTAATGAGCACGTTCGATCCTCATGGCTTCGTTCATGAGCACCTGGATGGCCTGGGCCATGGCTTCGAAGCCGTGCTCGGAGAGCAACTGGACAGCTTCGTGGGTGGTGTTAGATTGGAACTGGTGGGTCATGGGTCTGGTCTCCTTTTCAGCTTGCTAACTAAAAAGAAACCAATCCTGGCCCACTTTTTCAAGCAGACCGACCGCCCCAGTTCCGTTCTCGTTCGTTCGCTGCGCTAACGTACTCGAACGGAACTGGAGAGCGATGAATTTACAGAAGAGAAGTTACACTAGCCAGCGTGAATCGAGAGTGCTTCCCGGCCCAAGGTACAACGACGGTCTTCACTCCGCACTTTTCACATCGTGATCGAGGAACGGCAGCTCGAATTTCGGTCTTGAACTGCATCGTGTCCAAGTGACGCCACGTCCGTTCGGGAGCTGTGTCTGCCCTTGTGCAACCTTCGCTACAATCTGGGCAGACCAATGATCCCCCGCTATGCGAAAGCCGGATAAAAACTTG
>JBJSWM010000058.1:0-1544 GCA_046085865.1 Pirellulaceae bacterium | reverse complement strand
GTTCCCGCGTAGCACCGCAGAATCAACCATGAAGTCGGAAGGACTCTCCATAGAACCATCGACGCTGGATCCTGCTCCGGAATCTTCGGACCGCAAGCCAAATGATTCATTGACTGGATTCGATTCGGTTCGCTTGCTCATCAGGCACCGTCTATCGGCGTTGAATTCCGCAGATCGCAACCATCCATCCCAAAGACCAAGTGACTGGGCCTAACATCGGACGAAAGCCGTTCGCAACTGTTGATTGCAGGATTCACATGGTCTCCCGTCCCTCTAATAAGGTAACTTCTGTTCGATCCTCTCTCTACTGGCCCCACCTCCGACCAACAGCTTACGTTCCGGCAACGGGTGTCGGTCCATGGCTGCTAGCCGCGCGGTAGCCCCCCTTTGAACCAACAGGGGGAACGACTAGGTTGTGGGATCGATTGCGTGCGAGCCATTTGATTGCGGAGCCGAAAGAACCTTTGCCTTCAAACAGGTTTCCGGCCGCGTTCAGTCGGTACGTCAGGGATTCGACACCCCACGATCGCCGATCGCCCCTGTCGAGATCGATGTTCGAATCGCTCAGGGACTAACCTCCCCAAATGGAATCGCGGAGCCGCCGGAAGATGGAACCACAGCAGCCGTCGGGAGATTCGCAGGAACAGGTCGAGGAGAGGGCAAGTCGATCGATTCAGATTCTGCATGAGGATCCCTGGCTGGTGGCGGTGCATAAGCCGGCGGGGTGGTTGGTTCACCGCGTCCCTCAGATGGCCAAAGAGGACCCCGTCCTTTTGCAGCAGGTGCGTGACCAGATCGGCAAGCGGCTTTTTCCCGTCCACCGACTCGATCGCCCCACCTCAGGTGTCCTGGTCTTTGCACTCGACAAAAAATCGGCAGCGCACCTTGTCGATCAATTCACGCGCAGAACGATTCGCAAACGTTATTTGGCATTGGTGCGAGGCTATTTGACAGAGGAGGGGACGATCGAAATCCCTCTTCGGGAGCGGTTCGGTGAGGAAGCTGCGGGATACACGCTGGACTGCCATCCGCTGCAGACCGCCTGCACCCAGTACCGCGCGATCCGGTGGTTTGAAGCTCCTTGGGGATTCGCACCTTTTGCCAGCAGTCGGTATTGCTTTCTGACGATTGAACCTCGAACGGGCCGATGGCACCAGATCCGCAGGCACCTTCAGCACATCGCTCATCCGATCATTGGCGACAAACGGCACGGGGACAGCCGCCACAATCGGCACTTCGCCGATCACCTGGGGAACGACCAGCTGCTGCTATCGGCCAGCCGGATCGAAATGATCCATCCAAAGCATCAAACGCCGATCGCCTTTGAGGCACCTTTGGATTCGAATTTCGAAAGAATACTGAGTGCCTTGGCACCTTTTGAAGTCTCCAAAGAGACCGCTCTTGCAGCGGCATCCTCAAATCAACGACTTTGAGATCAATGACTTCTTTTGAGTCGATCTGGAAGCGTTGCGTTCACCTGCGAGACCATCCGTTTGGCATGGCGGATGCACTGCGGGATGCCTACGCCCTCGAAGGCATTTCCA
>JBJSWM010000057.1:0-2975 GCA_046085865.1 Pirellulaceae bacterium | reverse complement strand
ATTGCGAGGAGACGATCGGGATGACATCATCCGTGCGATCATGAAGCGGGAGCAATTGGGAAGCACGGGGATCGGCCGCGGAATCGCGGTGCCCCACACCAAGCATCCCAGTGTGGATCGACTGATCGGCACGGTGGGAATCAGTGTGCCTGGGGTCGATTTTGATAGCTTGGATGGCGACCGAGTGCAGCTGTTTTTCTTGCTGATCTCACCGCCGGATCGTCCTGGTGATCACCTACGGGCGTTGGAATACATTTCGCGGCAACTTCGCGATGATGCGTTCTGTAAGGTGCTCAAGCAGTCGAAGTCTGCGGAGGACATCCAGCATCTGCTGGAAGAGGCAGACAACAACCAGTTCGTCTCGTAAGCGACGAACGGAGAAGATAGCCAAAAGGGGCCTGTGCCAAGTCGGCGGTGCCGCGCGATGGTGTGGGAGATGGATCTAGGAAGCAGCTGGGCGACGTGCTTTCCGTGATCGATGAAAAGAGAAAAACCAATTCGAAGGGCTCTGCTGAACAAGGCAGAGCGTCAGCAGGCAATCTGTGAGCGGTGGTATGGTTGAGCAGGCGATTGAATGCCGGGTGGTGGTGAACAGTCCAAATGGGCTGCACATGCGCCCTGCCGACATGGTAGCCAGGCTAGCCAACCAATTCCAAAACAAGGTGGAGGTGGTGCGATTGGGGCAGGTCGTCGACGGGAAAAGCATTTTGGGGTTGTTGACCCTGGGTGCCACCGAAGGGACTGAGCTGTTGTTGCGTGCCACCGGCCCGGATGCCCAGCAGGCAGTCGGGATGCTTGCCGACCTATTCGAACAGGGGTTTTTCGAAGCGGAGTAGTTTGCGTCGCCAGGAGAGACGGTCGGATCGTCCAAGAGACATCGGCTGTCGCAGCGCGCTGAAAAAGAGCGCGGGAAGGAGTAGGCAGGAAACCCGTAGGCTGTAGGTCAGCCCGGGCAAATTGCCTCGTTCGACGCATGCTTGAATTGCAGGGGATTCCAGTTTCTCCGGGAGTCGCGATCGGTCCAGCCTGGGTGTTGGACCGAGAAGGGTATCGCATCGCCAGGTGCCGCATCGCACCCGACGAATGCGACACCGAATGGAAGCGATTGCTTGAGGCAATCGATCATGCAGCCAAAGCATTGTCGGAGCGAGGTGTGCAGACGACCGCACAACTGGGCAAGCACTTGGCCGGCATCTTCTCAGCCCAACAGCAGATGCTGCTGGACCCGCAATTGCGTGAGACGCTGCAAAGCCTGATTTTTCACCGCAAACAGTCAGCAGAGTTTGCCGTCAGTGAAGTGCTCACCGGGTACGCCGCTGCGTTTCGTCGAGCCGGATCGGGATTTCTGGCAGATCGCGCTGCTGACGTCCACGACATCGAACGCATGTTGCTGGAGCGACTGTCGGGGCAGCCGACCACCACTTTGGCGCAACTGAGCCTTCCTTCGGTGGTCGCCAGCCACGATCTGACTCCTGGAGAAACCGCCAGCTTGGATCCTCGCAAGGTGCTTGGATTTTGCACCGAGTCGGGTGGGGCTGGGGGCCACACCGCCATCGTCGCCAGAGGCCTGGAGATTCCTGCCGTCGTTGGAGTCGGGCCGTTCCTCCATCAGATTCAAAGCGATGATGCGATCATCATCGACGGCTATCGCGGCCGTGTCATCCTGGCGCCCGATGAAGCGACTCGTGATCGATACTTGCAGCGGCGCCAGTACCGCCAACGGATCGCAGTGCAGTTGGAAGAGTTGCGAGACCTGCCCGCAAGGACAACCGATGGGGTCGAAGTAGAGCTTTTGGCGAATATCGAATTCCCTTCGGAGGTGGAGGCGTGTCATGCACGCGGTGCCAAAGGAGTGGGGCTTTACCGGACAGAGTTTCTCTATCTGGGTTCGACCAGTGAACCGACCGAGCAGCAGCATTACGAGGTGTATCGTTCGGTGGTGCAGCAGTTTCCCAACCAACCGGTCATCATCCGAACGCTCGACCTGGGCGCCGACAAAATGGGGATGCACGGAAACCCTCAGCACGAAAACAATCCGTTCTTGGGGCTTCGCAGCATTCGACTTTCGCTTAGAAATCCCTCGCTGCTGCGGACGCAGATGCGAGCCATTTTGAGGGCTAGTGTGGAAGGGGATGTGCGAGTCATGTTTCCGATGATCTCCACCTTGGACGAACTGCGAAGCGCTCGGTTTGTCGTCCGCAGTGTCGTGGAGGATTTGAAGGAGGAAGGGATCCGTTGCAATGAAGCCATCCCTGTGGGCATGATGGTGGAAGTGCCCTCTGCGGTGATGATGCTGGATCAATTCGCCAAAGAGGTTGATTTTTTCAGCATTGGAACGAATGATCTGACCCAGTACACCCTGGCAGTCGACCGCAGTAATGAAGCGGTGGCGGATCTTTATCAGGCATGCGATCCGTCGGTACTGCGTCTGATTCATAAGACGATCGAAGTCGCGACGCAGCATGCCGTTCCTACCAGCGTATGCGGAGAGATGAGCAGCCACATGGCCTACGCGCTGCTCCTGGTCGGGATGGGGTTCCGCATGCTTTCCGCACCTCCCTCCGCCATCCCGCAAGTCAAGAAGGCGATCCGATCGGTGACCTCTCGCGAGTGCGAAGCGCTTGCGTGGAGGGCCTTGCGATTGGATACCGCTAGAGAGGTCGAGTCGTTTTTGCAGTCCCAACTGGCAGGCCTGCTCCCTGAGCTGTCGATTCAGTTGTGACCGAAGCAGGATTTACCAATACATCGAGGCTCCTTGGCATGGTCAGGAGCCGTGAGAAACCAGAATTTGTCCTATAAGGAATGACAATGAAAAAAGAAATGTTGATCAATATGTCGCAGTCCGAGGAGTGTCGGATCGCGGTACTGGAAAATGGAGTTCTGGAGGAACTTTATACCGAGCGAGCCAGCCAAAACAATTTTGTAGGAAACATTTACAAAGGCAGGATCGTCAACCTGGAGCCGAGTATCCAGGC
>JBJSWM010000056.1:0-1747 GCA_046085865.1 Pirellulaceae bacterium | reverse complement strand
CTTACCCCCTGGACCCACTATTTGTTGGGGACGATCACCGCCGCCTACGGCGACTTCGAGTCGCGGGTGGGCATGCTAACGGGGGGCCGAGGTGCGAAGACAGCCCAAGTCCTGGAGGCGATCGATAGCTTCGTCGGTAGGTTCACAATCGCTCAAATTCGAGAACGATGCCCAAACGTCGGAATCGATCTGATTCGACGTATTCTGCAGGAAAAGAAGAAATCAGGCGAGCTAGAGCCCGTTGGCCGGGGGCCTTCGGCGAGTTGGCAAAAGATATAGGTAGTAACTGAATGAATAGGTACAAAAAGGCGATTTAGTACCTATTTAGCGGATTGGAAAGAACGAGATGACCATGAAACCTTGGCGTGAAATCGCAGTACCCCACCGCGATGTGTTGGAGGGGACGTTTCAGCAGTCGGAGTTCGCGGCCGATATCACGGCGGTCCATTCCGGCAAAGCCACACCAGAGTACCAGGATGCCGCTGCATTCTATGACCGTACCTTCATCACCGAAGGGATGCGGCAGTTGCTGACGCAGGTGGCGCAGCGATTGGCAGGTAAGAACGGCGAACCGGTGATCCAGTTGCAAACTGCCTTTGGTGGTGGCAAAACGCATACCATGCTGGCGGTCTACCACCTAGCCACCCGAAAATGCCCTCTTTCGGACCTTTCTGGGATCCCCTCGCTGATCGAACAGGCCGGGATGATGGACGTTCCCCAAGCTCGCGTCGCCGTGCTGGACGGCACGGCCCACGCGCCCGGTCAGGCGTGGAAGCACGGCAAGCAGACGATCAAGACGCTGTGGGGCGAGCTGGCTTGGCAACTAGGCGGCAGCGAGGGATTCGCTTTGGTCAAGGAAGCCGATGCGTCGGGGACTTCCCCAGGAAAAGAGGTTTTGCGGGAACTCCTTTCGCAGCATGCCCCGTGCATCGTACTGATCGACGAATTGGTCGCCTACATCCGCCAATTCCCCGAAGGCCAAACGCTTAGCGGCGGTAGTTATGACAGCAACCTTTCCTTCATTCAATCGCTCACCGAGGCAGCGAAGTTGGTTCCCAATGCCATCGTCTTGGCATCGCTGCCGGAGTCGGAGATCGAGGCAGGCAGCCAGCGCGGGATCGCCGCGCTGCGGGCATTGGAAAAGACCTTTGGGCGGATTCAGGCACTATGGAAACCTGTCGCCACCGAAGAGGCATTTGAAATTGTTCGCCGGCGACTGTTTGAGCCAGTGCGCGACGGGAAGACCCGCGATGGAGTATGTCGCGCCTTCGCAGACACCTACGTTGCGGAAGGGACCAAGCTACCCGCAGAGACGCAAGAAGGACGCTACTACGACCGTCTGGTCCAAGCCTATCCGATCCATCCTGAAATTTTTGACCGACTGTACGAAGACTGGACGACGATTGACGGTTTTCAGCGGACCCGTGGTGTGCTGAAGCTGATGGCCAAAGTCATCTTCCGCCTTTGGAAGGACGACAACAAAGACCTGATGATCCTCCCTGGCAGTCTGCCTCTTCAGGATGGTAGCTCCAGGAACGAACTGACCTACTATCTGCCAGCCGGTTGGGATGCGGTGGTGGAGAAGGATATCGATGGCGACCGGGCGGAAACGACCGAGTTGGAGAATAAAGAGCCACGGTTTGGGCAGGTCAATGCAGCCCGCCGCGTGGCCAGGACCTTGTTCCTTGGCAGTGCACCGGCATCGGTCGGTGGGAAGTCGGGTATCCGGGGATTGGATCGCGCGCGG
>JBJSWM010000055.1:0-4306 GCA_046085865.1 Pirellulaceae bacterium | reverse complement strand
GCATGCAAGAGATCGAACAACGTTTTGGCGTCGGATCAAGAAGTCCGATTCAGCTGGTCGCAAAGCTGGATGGGATGGAACTGGGGTCGGCAAAATTGCGGGCAGCGATCGATGGGGTTCGCGAAGTGATGTATCGGCCGGGAGTTCAGTCGGTTCGCTGCTTGACCGATCCACTGGGAGACTTTCCACCCGGACGACGCATTGGCCTGTTTGGTAAAGAGGCTTGGCGCAAGCGATGGCTGGAAAGCAACCCCTGGATTCAGGCGCAGTTCCTTCACCGCGATCCTTCCAACGGCTCCCTGTACGCGCGTTGGGATATCGTGATGGCTGCAGATCCGTTTTCAGACGAGGCAGCAGAGATACTTCGGGGAGTTGATCAGTGGTTGGGACAGTTGCGACATGAGCCGCTATGGAGAGGGGCGACGTTGGAGCGATGTGGTGCGACTGCGGGGATGGTCGATCTGAAGCAGGTGACTGGCAGCGATCGGATTCGGATCCAATGGGCCGTTTCCATTGGGGTGGGGTTGGCCCTTTGGATCCTGCTGGGAAAGGTTCGATGGAGTTTGTACCTGATGGTGACAGTCCTGGTCAGTTATCTGGTCACCATGGGGCTGACACACTGGTTTTTCGAGGCGTGGCGCGGCGAGGCTTATCAGGGAATCGACTGGAAGGTTCCGCTATTTCTCTTTGTCATTCTGATTGCGGTCGGGCAGGACTATAATGTGTACTTGGTGACACGTGTCGCCGAAGAGCAGGGACGGCGGGGAAGTCGGGAGGGCATGCGGCACGCGATCGAAACCACAGGCAGCATCATCAGTAGCTGCGGCATGGTGATGGCGGGAACGTTCCTTGCTTTAGCGGCCGGTGGTGGACTTCAGTGGTTGGCGGAATCTGGGGTTCCTGCTTGGCTGGTGGGAGATGCTCGATCGCCCGTTTTACAGGGGATGACGGAGTTGGGGGTCGCGATTTCCCTCGGCATCCTGATCGATACCTTTGTGGTGCGTACCATTTTGGTTCCGGCTCTTCTTTCTTTGGACGCTCGCATCTTCGATTCTCAAACACAAACAAGGAATCCAACTCGTGACGCCTCGTGATGTCCTGGTCCTATGCCGTGAACGCGATGTCCGCGCAGTGGACCTGCGTTTCACCGACCTGTTTGGCCACTGGCAACACTCCACCATCCCCGCGTCGCGTTTGACCGCCGAATCGTTTGAGGAGGGGTTTGGATTTGACGGATCCAGCATTCGTGGCTGGCAATCGATTCACGAGAGCGATCTGTTGATGGTTCCCAAGGCGGATACCGCCTTCGTCGATCCTTTTGCGCAGTTGCCTACGATGAACCTGATCTGCGAGATTCAGGATCCGATCACACGGACCGATTACCCGTTTGATCCAAGGCACCTGGCCAAGAGGGCTCAGGATTACATTGCAGGAACTGGATTGGCGGATGCGGTCTACATCGGCGCGGAATGCGAGTTTTTTGTTTTCGATAGCGCTCGGTTCGACCAGTCCTCTGCACATGGATTTTACTACCTGGAGGGTGGTGAAGCCGCTTGGCAACAGCATCGTACCGATCAACCGAATCTTGGGTATCAGATGCGGAGGAAAGAAGGCTACTTCCCATGTCCACCTCATGATCAGGGAATGGACCTGCGCAACGATATCATGATGGCCCTGATCGAGGCCGGGTTGGACGTCGAATGCCATCACCACGAGGTAGCCGTTCCCGGTCAGGGAGAGATCGATTTCCGATACGACACGCTGACACGAACCGCTGACCACGTGATGCTCTACAAGTACGTCGTCCGGAACCTAGCGAGGCGGCATGGGAAGGTGGCGACGTTCATGCCCAAGCCGGTGCTGGGGGATAACGGATCGGGGATGCACACCCATCTTTCGTTCTGGAAGAATGGGAAGTCATTGATGTCGGGTCGGAATTACGCGGGACTCAGCGAACTTGGGATGTTCGCGATTGGAGGAATCCTAAAGCATGGTGCGGCGTTGATGGCGCTGACCAATCCCTCCACCAACAGTTACAAGAGGATGGTGCCCGGCTACGAGGCCCCAGTGCATCTGGCCTATTCCCAAAGAAATCGATCGGCCGCGATCCGAATCCCGATGTACAGTCATCAGCCGGAAAGCAAGAGGATCGAGTTTCGATGTCCCGATGGAACTTGCAACCCGTATCTTGCGTTTGCAGCGATTGCCATGGCAGCGCTCGATGGGATCCAGAATCGCATGACGCCCGGCGACCCGCTCGACAAAGACATCTACGATTTGCCCCCCGAGCAACTGAAAGCGACGGCTCGCGTCCCGCGATCGCTGGAAGCATCCCTGGAGGCATTGGCAGCCGATCACGACTTTCTTTTGCGCGGCGATGTTTTCTCTGAAGAAATCCTCCGCAAATGGATCGATTCCAAAATGGCCGATGAGGTGGAAGCTCACCGCATGGTGCCTGATCCATTTGAGTTCGCGCGCTACTTTGATGCTTGATCGAAAACGGGCCAGCCAGATCGTTTGGAATCGGCCTGAAACGTAAGGCTTTTGCGCAGATTGCCTTGCCGGACAAGCAGCGTGTTCGATTGGTCTTCGACTTGATCCAACAGGATGGTGTGGTGCAAAAAGCGGACACGATCGGCTTTCGCGGCTGGGGTCCCTTTCAGAGGCTCCGGCTTCGACTCGTATAGCCGAAAATAGACCCACAACCAGCCGCGGGATGCCTCGGTCCCAACCATTTCCAGACGACTGACCTTGGTGCCTTGCAAACCGCTCTTTGCTGTGTCCCCTTTAGCCAGTTCAGGCCGTCTGTTGTCCTTAGTTGACCGCATGGAGGATCCTTTGTCGGGCTTTGGATCGGCAAGCGATTCGGAGATAAAAAAATGTAGCTCCAGGACTTTCCCCAATTCCGGTGGAAGATCGCCCGGCTGGAACTCCACAGACTTCCCAACTGCGGCTGCCATCACCCGCTGGAGGTCTTCGGCATGCAATCGCAATGCAACTTCCCAACATTCCCGTCGGTCATCCCAGTCCATTTCGCCGACGCAGATGTGGAAGGGATGACTGGCAGAGCAAGTGGCGATGGAAAGGAAAAAGGCGAGGAGGAGTTGGAAGCCAGTTGGTTGGATCATCAATCGCAACTTCCGTTAGGGGGTATTCGTCTGGCCGTCAGCAGATGAAAGAGGATTCCATAGCCGTGAGGTGGTGTCGGGTTGCGAAAAAGCGTAGCGAGAGAATCATCCACCATCTGGCGATGGTGGCTACTTCTTCTCGTAGCCACTTCTTCTGGTAGCCAACGCCGCCAGGCGGTGGAGTGCTGCGCATGACCTTTCGCCAGCCCATCCACCATCTGGCGATGGTGGCTACCGCAAGCGGTAGCGTGGGGAACCAACCCGCCCTGTCTCTCAGCTTCGATTATATCCTGAGGAGTTTACGGCAGCCGTTCATTGGTTATTCTGATGAGGATTCTTGGGATAGGATTGAGGAAAACAAAGGGAATGCATCGGATGGAAATCTGGCCGGCGATCGATCTTCTTGGGGGCAAGTGCGTGCGACTTCAGCAGGGGGATTACGCACGCGATACTGTTTTTGGCGAGAACCCAGCGGAGATGGCCAGTCGTTGGATTGGCGAGGGGGCCCGACTTTTGCACTGCGTCGATCTGGATGGAGCGAAATCGGGAAGTCAGGCGAATGAGCCGGCGTTGAAAGCGATTCGCAAGGCTGTAGCCAATGCGACACTTCAAGTGGGCGGCGGGATCCGGAATGAGGAAACGATCCGTCGCTGGATCGATTTGGGAGTCGATCGTTTGGTGGTGGGAACCACGGCACTCAAACAGCCGGATTGGTTTGCGGCGATGAGCGACAAGTATCCCGGCGTCCTCGTGCTGGGCTTGGACGCACGCGATGGCATGGTGGCGACAGAGGGTTGGCAGAAGACATCACAGAAAACGGCGGTGGACCTTCTGCAGGAGATCCAGCATCAGACGCAAAATGTCGCAGCCGTGGTCTACACCGACATCGCTCGCGACGGCATGATGGCGGGGACCAACATCGATGCGCTGGTGGCATTGCAGAAGGGTTCGCGATTTCCCGTGATTGCTTCGGGAGGTGTTACCGACTGGAACGATATTGACCAGCTATTGGAAGTGCGTGCGGCCGGCTGCATCTTGGGAAGAACTCTATACGAAGGCCGGCTGAAATTGAACGAAGTGCTGAGGCATGTAGCGGAACAGAGGCCTGGAGGGAGCTCTCCCAGAGAGCAAAGGAGCGATCGATGACAGCCGATGCGGTGCGACGCGCGGTGGAAGAT
>JBJSWM010000054.1:0-7325 GCA_046085865.1 Pirellulaceae bacterium | reverse complement strand
ATCGGATCGGATTGCTGGGGCGATCGATTCGATCTCCCCACGTTGGCTTCAGCCAGGCCGCATCGGAGGGGAAGCCGAAAAGGCGCTGCGAGGGATGGGGGGCGAGAAAGCGGAGGGGGCAGCAGAAGTGGGGTCCGAGTTCGCCCAACAGCTGGCCGCTGCCAGGCCTGTGCCCGCCTTCCAGAGACGCCGAGAACGGCTCAGCCGCAACGCCCGCGGGGATCTGGACGCTGCCGAGCTGGCGATTGAGCGGGGCTTGGATTACTTGGCGTCGACGCAGCAGGCGGACGGGTGGTGGAACCTGGAACGCGGCGATCCAGCCGTTAAGATTCGAAGCGATACGGCGGCCACAGGCTTGGCGATTCTCGCATTTCAGGGGGCCGGCTACACCCACCTGGAGGGAAAGCATGCCGCAGCGATTCGACGTGGCTTGGAGGCGCTGCGTCGTGGTCAGCGAGCCGACGGGGATTTGTACCGACGCATGGACGCTGCCTCCAATGCCAACGCTTGGCTTTACAGTCATGCGATCGCCGCGTTGGCTTTGTGCGAAGCTTATGGAATGACGCAGGATTCCGAGCTGCGTGAGCCCGCGCAGCGGGCGATCGACTTCATGGCTTCGACGCAAGACCGTCAGTTGGGCGGATGGCGCTACCAGCCTCGAAGCGGTGCGGATACCAGCGTGACCGGGTGGTTTCTGATGGCGTTGCAGAGCGGCAGGCTGGCCGGACTGGAGGTACCCCGAACAACACTCGATGGCGTCGCCAAATGGGTTGAACGCAGTCAGCAGTCGGAAGAGAAGCCGTATCTCTACCGCTACAACTGGAATGCGCCCGATACCGCGGCGCAGCGGCACGGTCGGGTCGCTACGCGAACCATGACTAGTGTTGGATTGCTGATGCGGCTCTATACGGGCTGGGCACCCGATCATCCAGCGATGAAAGAAGGAGCTGCCTACTTGCTGGAGGAGCCTCCCGATGCGAAGGGCGAAGGGGAAAATCGACGAGATACCTACTATTGGTACTATGGCACCCAGGTTGTGTATCAGGTGGGAGGTGCGTCCTGGGAGCGATGGAGTGCTGCGCTTCGTGAAGCGACGCTGGCTTCCCAGGAAACCACAGGGGAGGATGCGGGAAGCTGGGAGCCGCGTGGGCCGGTGCCAGATGCCTGGGGGGCCTACGGTGGGAGGTTGTATGTGACCTGCCTGAATCTGCTTTCGTTGGAGGTGCAGTACCGGCACCTACCTCTCTACACCGCGTCGACCCCCTGACAGCGGTGGGAAACGCGAAGGACAGCGTGGCCCGATCGATCGGCTCCTGCCGCAGGTGCCACAGCGATCGCGTCAAGAGGCCACAGCGATCGCGTCAGGAAGCCACAGTGATCGCGTCAGGAAGCCTGTGGAGTCGGCGGCCGGCAGTTTGCTTCTTCAGTCGCTGCCGGGCGACTCATCTGGGCAATCGGCTTTCCATCGGCGATATTGGGGTATTCTGTTTCAGCGTGCTAGGTTCTTTCATCACAAAAAAGTAAGGTCGATCGATGCCGACTCCCGTGACGCGCCCCAAGGTGAATTGTTCCCCATATTGGCATGGGGTGTATCCTGCGATCACCACGCAGATGGACCGCGATGGCAGGATCGATCTGGAAGGAACGATTCGCCATGCTGAAGCGCTAGTTGCCTCAGGGATCGGGGGGCTAATCTTTCTGGGCTCGCTGGGTGAGAACCAGGTGATGACTGCATCCGAAAAGCGAGAGGTGATGGAGGCAATGGTCGGTGCCTTTCGTGGTCGTCTACCGGTGCTCAGCGGCGTTGCCGAATCGAGTACCGGGGAGGCGGTTCGCTACGTGCAGGACTGCGAGCGGCTGGGTGTGGATGGAGTGATGGTGATGCCGGCGATGAGCTACCGGACTCCGGATCCAGAGGAGTCGATGGCGCATCTTCGAACGGTGGCAGCAGGCACTCGTTTGCCGATCATGATCTACAACAACCCGATCGCCTACGGAAATGACATCACCCCAGAGATGTTTTCCAAGTTGGCCGACGTGCCCAATTTCGTGGCGCTTAAGGAAAGTTCGGCCAATACGCGGAGGATCACCGATCTGCATCGGGAAGTTGGCGGAAGGTACTCCATCTTCACGGGAGTCGATGATTTGGCGTTGGAATCGGCCGTGCTGGGGATCGATGGTTGGGTGGCGGGAACCGGGATCGCTTTTCCCGAGGAGAATCAGGCGCTGTGGGAAGCGATGCAGGCAGGCGATTGGGATCGCGCGGTGACGATCTACCGCTGGTTCACCCCACTTTTGCATCTGGACACCCACATCAAGTTCGTGCAGTACATCAAGCTGTGTGTGCAGGAGTGTGGCTTGGGAACGGAGTGGACCAGAGCACCACGACTGCCGATCTCCGGTGCGGAGCGGGAGCAGGTGCTTCGAGTGATTCACGAAGGGATTCGGAATCGGCCCAAGCTGTCGTGAGGGGTGTGCGAACATGGAGAGGCAGAGGTTTCGGGCGATCGATTCCCACACGGGAGGTGAGCCGACGAGATTGGTGGTGGAAGGAGTTCCGGAGTGGCCGGGCCTGTCGATGGATCAGTGTCGAGAGCGGCTGAGGAAGGAAGCCGATTTCTACCGGACGATGCTGACGCGCGAGCCGCGGGGATCGGAGGTGATGGTTGGTGGGGTACTGTTTCCGCCAGCCGATCCGATACATACCGCTGGAGTCGTCTTCTTCAACAATGTCGGATACCTGGGGATGTGTGGTCATGGGGCGATCGGTCTGATGGCAACACTCCGGTGGCTGGGACGAATCGAACCGGGAGTCCATCGGCTGGAAACACCCGTAGGAGTTGTCACCTGCGAGGTCAGCGAAAGCGGAGGGATAGCGATCGAAAATGTGCCCAGTCACCGAGAGGTCAAGGGCCTGGTGGTGGAGGTGCCGGGGCTGGGGCGGATCGCTGGGGATGTGGCGTGGGGGGGAAACTGGTTTTTCCTCACCAGTTCATTGCCGGGCCCTTATCATCTTAGCGATGCTGGGTACTGGACCGACGTGGCACAGAGAATTGGCCAGGCGGTGCGGGAAGCTGGCTATCCGCTGGTCGATCATGTGGAGTTGTGTGGGCAGGCAGTCGATCCAGGGGGGAACGGAAGGAACTTTGTTCTTTGCCCTGGTCTTCAGTATGACAGAAGTCCTTGCGGTACCGGGACCAGCGCTAAGCTGGCGTGTCTTGCTGCCGACGGGGATTTAGTCGAAGGAGACCGGTGGGTTCAGGAGAGCATCCTGGGAAGCCGTTTTGAAGGAAGCTTTCGGTGGCTGGATCGACAGCGGGGAAGAATCCTACCGAAAATTGAAGGTAAGGCATTCATCATGGCCGATGTGACGGTGATCGCCGATCCCGAGGATCCATGGAGTTTGGGGTTTTAGCGTTGGGAGGATGTGGCAGTGGGTGACCGCTGCTGCGTTTTGGGTGCGTCGAGATCCCGAGGAGAAGAAGATGAGCCGACAAGTGTGCGATCGATTCGACAGCATCCGCTGGTCCAGGCAAGGGATCCTAGCCGGGATCTGTATGTGGATGGGATGGTGCTTCCCGTGCGATCGGCTGCTTGGTCAGGAGGTCGAATCGGTCCGCGATGAGGTGGTGCGCCGCAGCGGCGCCGACAAACTGAATGCGGAAGGTCTCGGCGCAGTACCTCCGGTAGACGTCGCCGACGATGTGGAGCAGATTGCCAGAGCGAAGGATCTGGCCGAAGCGTTTCGGATCGCTTCCAGCCGCGTTCTACCGACGGTTGTCACCGTTCTTGCGTCCTCGCGGGATCCGCAAGGGGCGCTGGAATCGCTTCAGTTTCTCGATGACAGTCAGCGATTCGAAAGCATCGGTTCCGGGGTCATCCTGGATTCGAAAGGGTTGATCGTCACCAATGCGCACGTGGTGCAGGATGCCAGGCAGGTGCTGGTTCGATTGGAGGATGGCCGCGAGTTCCGGGGACGCGATGTGAAGGCGGATCCCAAGAGCGACAGTGCGATCCTCTATATCGATTGCCCCGATCCGCTTGCATCGGTCCAAATGGGAGATTCCGATCGCTTGGCGGTTGGCGATTGGGTCTTGGCCATCGGCAGTCCTTTCAACATCGAGCAGACGGTTAGCGCGGGGATCATCAGTGGCAAGGCGAGGGTATTGCAGGGATTGGTCGGAGGACAGCTTCTTCAGACCGATGCAGCGATCAACCCAGGCAATTCCGGTGGTGCTCTGGTTGATCTCAATGGGCAGCTGGTGGGAATGAATACCGCCATCGCTTCCAAAACGGGTGCCTTTCAGGGGATCGGCTTTGCGATTCCCAGCAATCGACTTCAGTGGTTGGTGAGCGAACTGGTCACGCATGGACTGGTGCGACGCGCGCTGATGGGGGTCACCACCAATCAGATACCGCAGGAGTTGGCCGAGCAGTTGAAGATTCCGGTACGGGGTGGTGTGTATGTAACGCGATTGGTCAAGGATGGGCCAGCGGCACAGGCGGGAATCGCGACGGGAGATATCATCGTGGAGCTGGCCAACCAGAAGGTGCGAACACCCGCCGATTTCGCTTCGGTGGTCGAGCAGTTGCCGATCGGTCAGCCCCAGATGGTCCGATTCATCCGCGATGGGGCTCCTCGCGAAGCGGAAGTTTCCTTGGTGGAGCGGAAGTAAGGACGCTGCTCGATCCGCTTGATGATGCGTCGGCCCTTAGCCTAACAAGTCCTTCTGGATCGCAGAGAAGCAGGGATCCGTTTGGGAAGGTTGGAAATGAATCGAAGTGTTCTGGCGATTGCGGCGCATCCTGACGACATCGAATTTGTCATGTCGGGGACGTTGATGCACTTGGTGGAGCTAGGGTGGAAGGCACACTACCTCAATATCGCCAATGGTTGCTGCGGATCGATGGAGTGGCCGCCCGAGAAAACCGCATCGATCCGTCTGGAGGAGGCTCGCAGCGCCGCCACCTCGCTTCAGGCAGAGTTCTATCCGCCGCTGTGCGACGATCTGCAGATACGGTACAGCCCGGAGCTGCTGGCACAGGTGACGGCGATCGTTCGGCTTGCCAATCCTTCCATCGTGCTGACTCATGCCCCCATCGACTACATGGCCGACCATGAGCAGGCATGCCAGTTGGCTGTAGGGGCGGCGTTTGTCAAAGGGGTTCCCAACTTTTCCTCGATGCCCGTGGTGCCAGCGGTCGCCGGCGATGTGGCGATCTATCACGCGCAGCCCCATGGGAACCGCACGCCTCTTGGAGATAGAGTCCTTCCCTCGCTGGCGGTCGACGTGTCCCGATGGCGCGAGCGAAAGGGGGAGGTACTTTCGCTTCATGCCAGTCAGAAAGACTGGCTGGATGCGACCCAGGGGATGGAGTCGTACGTGAGGACGATGGAGCAACTTGGAGGCGAATTGGGTGGATGGTTGGGCCGACCTGGCCTGTGGGAAGGCTGGCGTCAGCGCCTGCACTTAGGCTATGGTCCACAGGGATGGGATCCCCTGGGAGAGACGCTCAAGCACTGTGCCATCAAAGTCAGCAGCACCTAAATTTCGCCTTTGGATTCCGGAGGCAGTAGGTCATGCCATTCTGGCCATCAGCAGTTCCCGCTGGCACATGAGTTCTTTTGGCATGTCGTGGTAAAGCTTCAAGAAGAATTCCCCTTGGCTATGGATTTCGGCGCGCCATTCTTCCTGGCGGAACGCCATTGCGGCATGGAAGTCCTTCTCTTCGAAAGGGTCCAGCCCTTCGCAATTGAAATCATCCCATTCCGGAATCCAACCGATCGGGGTTTCGTGGCCTGGGATTTTGCCTTGGCATCGCAAGGCGATCCACTCCAGAACACGGAGGTTCTCGCGGAAACCAGGCCAGATAAATCGGCCGGAAGAATCTTTACGGAACCAGTTGACGTGAAAGATCCGAGGCAGTTTCTTGATCAGCGTGCGCATCTGAAGCCAGTGGTCGAAGTAGTGCCCCATGTTGTAGCCACAGAAAGGGAGCATCGCCATGGGATCACGTCGTACCAGTCCGATGGCGCCAGCGGCCGCAGCGGTTGTTTCCGAGCCTTGAGTGGCCCCCAGGAAGACGCCATGTGTCCAGTCGAATGCCTGGAAAACCAGTGGCATGGTGGTGGGGCGCCGACCGCCAAAAACGATCGCGTCGATCGGGACACCCTCAGGATCTTGCCAGCGCGGGTCGATGTTGGGGCACTGGCTGGCCGGAGCGGTGAATCGTGAGTTGGGATGCGCGGCCTTGCGGCCACAGTCGGGTGTCCAGTCCTGCCCCGTCCAATCGATCAGGTGTTCGGGTGGTTGGGAAAGTCCTTCCCACCAAACGCATTGGTCGAAAGTCAGAGCGACATTGGTGAAGATCGTATTGCTGCGCATCGCAGCCATTGCACCGGGATTGGAATCCCACGATGTCCCGGGTGCCACACCAAAAAAACCAGTCTCCGGGTTGATGGCGTGCAGTTTGCCGGAGGCGCCAGGCCACAGCCATGCGATGTCGTCGCCAATCAGCGTGGTTTTCCAGCCCTGCTCTGCCAGCGACTCAGGAGGTTGGATCATCGCCAGGTTGGTCTTCCCACAGGCGCTTGGAAATGCTGCCGTCAGGTAGGTCTTTTTGCCATTGGGGGATTCAATCCCCATGATCAGCATGTGTTCGGCCAGCCAGCCGTTGTCGCGAGCGATCACGCTGGCGATTCGAAGAGCGACACATTTTTTTCCCAAAAGGGCATTGCCGCCATAGCCGCTACCGTAAGACCACACCTCGCGATCCTCAGGGAAGTGAACAATGTATTTTTCATCCTGGCACGGCCAAGGGACATCCGATTGACCCGACGCCAAGGGGACGCCGACCGAGTGGAGGCATGGTAGGTAGTCGATTCCCTGATCCAGTTTTCGCCAGACCCTTTCTCCCATGTGGCACATGATCTTCATGTTGACCACCACGTAAGGGGAATCGGTCAGTTCGACCCCGACCAGCGCCAGGGGACTGTCGAGTGGTCCCATGCAGAAGGGGACAACATAAAGCGTTCGCCCTCGCATGCTGCCGCGAAACTTTTCACTCAGCAGCTGACGCATCGCTTTCGGGTCCCGCCAGTTGTTGGTGGGGCCAGCATCGACTGCACGGCGCGAGCAGATGAAGGTGCGCTCTTCAACGCGAGCCACATCGCTGGGGGCACTTCGGGCAAGAAAGGAGTTTGGGTGTTTCTCTGGGTTGAGGCGAGTCAGAGTTCCTGTACGTACCATCTGTTCGCACAGGTGACTCCATTCTGTGTCGCTGCCGTCGCACCAGTGAATTGCCGACGGCTGGCACATGGCAAC
>JBJSWM010000053.1:0-2429 GCA_046085865.1 Pirellulaceae bacterium | reverse complement strand
GCAGCCAGCCAGCGAAGGAGGGTGATGCCAGCAGGTTATTGAGTGTGTTGGCCAGTTTGGCTCTTTGATCTCCGGGCATGAACGATTCCAGGTCCAGCACGCCGATCCGATCGATTCCTGGGGATTGGATCGATCGAATGAGTTCGGCGAGATCGAGATCCCTGCCGATCCACTCAGCAGTCGCGAACATATCCTACTGGCGACGATCTTCGATCGCGAATGGCGATCGGGAAAGGATCTGGATCTTGCCGAACTGATTCGAAAAATCCAAACACCGGGAATCGATCGAATCGGGGTATTGGACATGGAATCGTTCATGCCCGGAGATCAAAGAGCCAAACTGGCCAACACACTCAATAACCTGCTGGCATCACCCTCCTTCGCTGGCTGGCTGCAGGGAGAACCGCTCGACATCCAAAGGTTGCTCTATACCCCCAGCGGAAAACCTCGCATCAGCGTGCTTTCCATCTCCCATTTGAATGATGCCGAACGGATGTTTTTTGTGACGCTGCTGCTCAGCGAGTTCGTTGGATGGATGCGGTCACAGCCAGGAACCAGTTCCTTGCGCGCGATCCTCTACATGGACGAGATTTTCGGCTACTTCCCACCGACCGCCAAGCCACCCTCCAAAACACCGATGATGACGCTGCTGAAACAAGCTCGCGCCTTCGGCATCGGCATCGTCCTGGCGACTCAGAATCCCGCCGATATCGACTACAAGGGCCTGGCCAATATGGGAACTTGGTTCCTCGGTCGCCTGCAGACCCAACGGGATAAGGACCGGGTTCTAGATGGGCTGGAAGGAGCTGCAAACAGCCAGGGGCAGTCTTTTTCGCGTGCGGAAATGAGCCAGACGTTGTCGGCGCTGGGCAACCGCGTCTTTCTGATGAACAATGTTCACGACGATGCACCGACGATTTTTCAAACGCGATGGGCTCTTTCGTTCCTCCGCGGCCCACTATCCAAGCCACAGATTCAAGGCTTGATGAAGGAGCGGAAGGGCGATCCCAGTTCCGTCCAGCAAACCAAGTCGGAGATTGGCTCAGCCTTCCCTCCCAAGGCAACTGGCAATCCAATCGGCAAGCGGCCAATCCTGCCGCCGGAGATTCCGGAAAAATTCTGGATCCCGGACCGAGCTGCATCTCACGAAGCAAAAACTGTCTATCGCCCCACCTTGATCGCGCAGGCCAGCCTTCATTTCGTCAAGGCATCCCCTGCCATCGATCACTGGATGGACGCTCACTGGCTAGTCGATTGCAGCGATGGAACGCAGGAGCCGGTGTGGGATCGCGCGGTCGAATGGAATTCGCCGATCCGTCTATCCCCCAGTCCCGATGATGGCTTTCTCTTTGCGGATGTTTCTGCCGATTTGATCAATCCAAAGAAGTACAAGGAATGGGAAAAACAGCTCGCTGATTTTCTGCTTCGACATAAACCGCTGATGATCTATCAAAGCAAGGCTCTGAAGAAATCGAGCCTTCCGGGGCAGGATGAAGAGGATGCCAGAATTGAAATGGCAATGCAGGCTAGAGAAGCCCGCGATGCTGAAGTAGAGAAGTTGCAGGCCAAGTACGCCACGAAGCTCAAGTCGTTGCAGTCCCGAATTTTGACCGCGGAACATCGCGTACAACGGGAACGTGAGCAAGCCAAAACGCAGCAGAATCAGTCGCTGATCAACTTGGGTGCTTCCATTTTCGGTGCCTTGCTGGGAAACAAGATCGCCAGCAAGAGCAATCTTGGTAAGGCATCCTCCGCAGCACGCAGCCTTGGAAAAGCCCAGGCGCAGAAGAACGACGTGATCCGCGCCGAAGAATCGCTCGATGAACTGCTCCAAGAACAGCATCGAATCGAAGAAGAATGCCGACAGGAGGTCGATCAGATCGCCGGTCGGTTCAGCCCTGAGAATCTGAAGCTAGATCCAATCGAGATTCCGATGCGAAAAAGCGATCTTCGCATCCAACTGCTCGGTCTACTTTGGGTCCCCTACCAGGTCGACTCTCTGGGTATCGCTCGTCCACTTGTACCTTGGGAGTCGTGATCTTATGGCTGGGTCAAAGAATGTCCTCGGTGGTCCACTGGCGACCTGCAGCATGTCACCACGCACCGGTTTCTATCGGGATGGTTGCTGCAATACAGGCCGCGACGATGTTGGTCTACACCTAGTTTGCGCCGTCATGACCGAGGAATTTCTTCGCTTTTCGAAGATGCGGGGCAATGACTTGTCGACTCCCATGCCGGAGTACGATTTCCCAGGACTTCAGGACGGCGATCGCTGGTGCCTGACCTGCTGCCAGAGCTTCCTTCCAACGCAGCACACACAGGCACCAGCGATCGCCATCCTGAAGTCCAGGGAAATCGTACTCCGGCATGGGAGTCGACAAGTCATTGCCGCGCATCTTTGAAAAGCGAAGAAATTCCTCGGTCATGAC
>JBJSWM010000052.1:0-969 GCA_046085865.1 Pirellulaceae bacterium | reverse complement strand
CCGGCTCGTGGGGCCCGAATGTTGGAGGCCGTGTTGCAAAGCGCGGTCGGCAGCGCTCGGGATCCCGATCAGAATGAGGGCCAATCGATTGGTCCGGAAGAACTGGTGGTGGTGGAAGCAAAGATCGACGGGGGGCCAATGTTCAAACGGATCCGGCCGATGTCCCGTGGTCAGGCTTTCGGCATTCTCAAGAGGACAGCTCATATCACCGTCGAATTGGAGCGGATCTCGGATCTGTAGTGGTGCACCATGGGACAAAAGGTTAATCCGGTCGCGTTTCGAACTGGCATTGTCATTGGCTGGAAGAGCCGATGGTATGCGAGTAAGAAGGAGTATGCGGAACTTCTGGTGGAAGACCAGAAAATTCGTAACTTCATCAAGAAGCATCCCAGCAAGTCGCAGTATCGTGCGGCTGGGATCGACCGAATCGAAATTGAGCGAACTCGCGACGAAGTCCGCGTTTTGCTCTACGTCGCTCATCCTGGTCTGATCATCGGGAAGAAGGGCCAGGACGTCGAAGTATTGCAGGAAGAGCTTCAGAATCTGATCGGTCGCCGGGTCAATTTGAAAATCGAAGAAGTCGGTCGTCCTGAAATTCAGGCGCAACTGGTGGCCGAAGATCTGGCACAGCAGATCGCAAAGCGAGCTAGTTTCCGACGGACGATGAAGCGAGCCATAGAGCAGACGATGGAAGCGGGGGCCAAGGGGATCAAGATCCAGATGGCTGGACGTCTAGGGGGAGCCGAAATGGCTCGACGCGAAAAGGCGAACGCAGGCGCGTTACCTTTGAGCACCCTACAGGCGAAGATCGACTACGGTTTCGCTGAAGCATCGACGCCGCAAGGCAATATTGGAATTCAGGTTTGGATCAATCAGGGTACTTACGCGGGAGATGGTAGCGATGGCGCTGATGCCCAAGCGGGTCAAGCACCGAAAAAGCCAAAGAGGACGTATAAAAGGTAACGCGAC
>JBJSWM010000051.1:0-9437 GCA_046085865.1 Pirellulaceae bacterium | reverse complement strand
TACACTTGGCTTCGCAAAAAGATCGCTCACCGAATCCTCGATCCATCGCAGTTGCAATCTTATCCGATACGGGAAGGCCACTGGCCTCAGGAAGCACCAGACTGGACGGTACCGTAGGAGGAATTGGTTATCTTTTGGTGGGCGATTTTGAATTGGCAGCCCATGTTCTTGGTTTCGATAGTTCACTACGCAGGCTTCTGGCTTTCATTCATCCAACCGCGTCTTAGGAAGGTTTCACTCGTGAAGGGTACTTTGTTGGATCGGACATTCGCCGTTTGGATTTTCGGTGTTTGGCTTTGGCTGGGCGGACTGGTCTGTGCGCCGCTGGTGGCGGAAGAGAAGCCTAAGCTGAAGGCGCTGCTGATCGCAGGTGGATGTTGCCATGATTACCAAAATCAGGTGCGAATCCTCAGCGAAGGGATTCAAAAGCGATCGCAGGTACGTGTCGATGTTCTATGGACCCAGGATGGCAGCACCAATCCACCTCTGCCGGTATTCGATCGCACCGATTGGGCGGAAGGCTACGACGTTATCATTCACGATCACTGCGCCGCCGACAACAAAGATCTTTCGGTGATGCAGCGCATTTTGGACGTGCATCAAAAGCTGCCTGCGGTGCATCTGCATTGCGCCATGCATGGCTTTCGGAACGGGACGGAGCTATGGTTTCAGCACCTGGGTTTGGGAAGCAACAGTCACGGACCTCAGGAGCCGATTGAGATCGAGTGGTTGAAGGCCGAGCATCCGATTCTGGAGGGCCTGAAGGCTTGGAAGACGGGGCCGGAAGAGCTGTACAACAACTTGAAGAACTATGGAGCTATTCCGATCGCACGTGGGACTCAGCGTTTTCTTCGCGACGGTCGCGAGGTGGTGGATCAGCAGGTGGTCGCCTGGGTGACCGAAAGAGAATCGGTCCGAACGTTTTCGACTACCTTGGGGCACAACAACGACACCGTCGCCGATTCCAGGTATTTAGATCTGGTGACGCGAGGACTGCTTTGGGCCTGCGGCAAGTTGGATTCCGAGCATTTGGAAGGATATCAGGGGGAACATACGATCCGCTTGATGGCCGCTGATGGAACAGCAGGCGGTGAGGATGGGGGGCTACCCATGCCGCCGGAGGGAGCGACGCTAGTGAAGACCTCCGCCAGCACCGAGGAGACGGGACGGCACAATTATGCTTGGCGAGCGATCGATGGAGACATGAACAGCCGCTGGTGTGCTTCCGATGGCCGTTATCCTCAGTGGTGGCAGATCGATTTCCCTGAGGATCGGTCGGTGGAGACGGTGGAGATTCATTGGGAGCAGCCCGTCGCCTACCAGTTCGTCGTGGAGGTATCGACCGATGGTGCTGCGTGGGAAACGATTCTCGATGCCTCGCAGAACGCTACAGACGAACCAGAGCCGCTGAAGGTTGGCAAAGTGTTGCCTGCCAAGAGTCTTCGTGTCCGGGCGCTGGGCACCAAGAAGGGACAGTGGTGCAGCATTCGAGAGGTGAAGTTGGGAGGGGAGGGGCTGGGCAATCTGTTCCCGGAGATCGACCCGGCTCTAGCAGGAGTGGTACCGGGACTTGGAGGAGATCGTTAAGCCAAGCGGGGAAACATCGAACCGAAGGTGGAGAAGTTGGGAGAGGCTGCTGAGCGATCGATTCTAGAGGACTTCAAGGTACCCGAGGGTTTTGAAGCGACGATCTTTGCCGCACCGCCTGCGGTCAACTATCCGGTCTTTGTGGCTGCAGCACCCGATGGAACTCTTTATGTCAGCAGTGATGGGAACGGATCGCTTGGGCGAGATCCTGGGCGGGGGAGGGTGCTACGCCTTCGCGACCTCGATGGGGATGGACGTGCCGATGAGTCGAAGGTCTTCTGCACCATCGACGCGCCACGTGGGCTGGTCTGGGATCGAGATCGACTTTATCTGATGCATCCACCCCACCTAAGCGCTTTCATCGATCATGACGGGGATGGGCAGGCGGATGAGCAGAAGGTGCTGGTCCGAGATCTTGCCTTCGGTTACGACGATCGGCCCGCCGATCATACCACCAACGGTCTGTCCCTGGGGATGGACGGCTGGCTGTACATCGCAGGCGGCGACTTTGGCGTGCTCAAGGCAACCGGCAGCGATGGCGAGACCTTGTCGCATCGTGGAGGCGGAGTGCTTCGTTGTCGCACGGATGGTACCGGCATAGAAGTCTATGCGACGGGTACCCGCAATATTCTTGAGGTTGCCATCAGTCCCCAGATGGAACTGTTCGCACGCGACAACACCAACGATGGTGGCGGGTGGAATGTTCGTTTTCACCATTTCGTCGGTGGAGAAGACCGTGGCTACCCGAGGCGGTACGTCCATTTCCCCGAAGATTGTCTGCCGCCACTGGCCGACTACGGTGGAGGCTCCGGCTGTGGTGCAGTGTACATCGATGAGCCGGGGTGGGGGCCTTGGAACAAGGCTCCTTTGACCGCTGATTGGGGCACAGGGGCTCTTTTTCACCACCAAGTGGAACCGGATGGGGCGACGTATAGGGAAACCAGGGCTCCAGTTCCCTTGGTGCAGATGACCAGGCCAACCGATGCGGACATCGATGCATTCGGCAAGTTGTACTGCGCCAGTTGGCGGGGTGCCACTTTTTCTTGGGAAGGGCCTCGGGTTGGCTACATTGTTCAGGTTCGGCCTAAGGATGCCAGCAACCAGCCGCTGCTCGATTGTCGTTCGGCGTCGGTCGATCAGTTGATGGAGGAGTTGGATAGCCCCAGCTATCGTCGGCGATTGGCGGCGATGCGAGAGCTTCAGTGGCGGGGTGAAGGCAAGGCGGGCGGATGGCTGGCAAGGCAGTTGGCCCTGCGGACTCCCGAGCGGCAGGAGGCGTCCAGGATTCTGGAGATGGGGGGGGAACAATTGGCTACTGCGATGCAGTCCCAAGATCCCGTCCTTTCGCATCTGGCAAGGCAGCGAGCCATTCGACTGAAGGCAGACCAGCTGTGCATCGATGCGGCAAGGCGGCATCCCGAGCAGTCTTCTGTTTACTGGCGAGCGCTGGGAGAGATTCACACCATTCCGGCAGTCGATGCCCTTTTGGAAGAGTTGCATCGGCGCCCAAGTCCGGAGATTGTCGCCGCGCTTTGTCGCATCTACTTCCGCGAAGCCGATTGGACTGGAGACTCCTGGGGTACCCGCCCCGACACACGCGGGCCCTATTATGAACTGGAAGCCTGGGACGGGACTCTGCGCATCAGTGAGGCACTCGAGTCCTTCGCAGAGGAGTCCGATTTTGAACAGGCCGTGCACCTGCATCAAGTGGCTCGCAAGCATCGAGTCCCGCTGGAGGCCCCTCTGATCCGATTGCTGCGCCTAGCGACCGAAGATCGAAAGTACGCCGATCGTGCCCTCGAGATTTTGGCGACGACCGAAGGGGTTCCCGAAAATGCGATGGAGTTTCTGGAGCCCCTGACGCACCGCACGCAGCTTGGGATCGATTCGCGTCAGTACCTAGTCGCATCGCTGGGGAAGATTCCCGAGCCAGAGGCAATACTGGGTGCGATCCGTGTCGTCGGCGAGACTTGGCGCGACGAGAATTTCGAAGCGGGCGATAAGGAACAGCTGACCGAGGTTTTCCTCAAGTCTCCCAATCTGCCGTTTCATGAGCAGTGGTTGGAGGAACTGGCGGAAGAGCGGAGCGATCCGGCATGGCTTTCTGCAGCCACATTGCTGCAAATTGCCGGCAACCCAGACGCGCCCGAGACATTCCGGCAGGGAGCGCAGCGTTGGATCGATCAACAATGGGCAGATGCAGAAGAAGGGAAGCTGGTCCTGCTGGAGGCCATTGCAGAGACGAAGAATCGAGCGATGGCGCCGCGTGTTCTGGAAGCGTTGGCGGATCCCAGCGGACATATCCAGTCGCTGGCTCAGACAGCAGCCGACCGTCTTGGGGTGCGTCGGATCGCCGATGAAACACCCAAAGCCAAAGAGATCGGGCTGGAGGAATTCGCCACTCGCGCGATCGGTATGCAGGGGGAGGTGACGCTGGGTGAGCTAGTGTTCATGAAATCCAATTGCGCTACCTGTCACACCGTGGACACTCGACAGCAGCCCAAAGGTCCCTATCTTGGAAACATCGCGAAGACGTACCCTCGCGATGAACTGGCTCGCAATATCGTCTTCCCCAATCGGACCATCGCTCAGGGGTTCAAGACGGAAACGTTTTTGACAGACGAGTCGCAGGTTTTGACCGGTTTTGTCGTCCGAGAGGCAGCCGATCAGGTGGCGATTCGTGACAGCCAGGGGAAGGAGCATCAACTGGAGGTGGCATCGATCGTTGAACGAAAGGCGTTGCCTGTATCGTCGATGCCAGAAGGTCTGCTGGATTCGATCAGCGTTCTCGAATTTGCCAGTCTGCTCGATTACCTCCAGGCCTTGGCGCAGAAGAAGTAGCTTGGTACCCGATAGGTCCATTTGTGTCGTCGATAGCGTGGCGGGAAGCATGCGAAGAGACAGGAGGGAGCGGATTGCCATGGGGGAAAGGGAAGCACAGGAGATCTACTGCCCAACCTGCCAGAAACTATTTCTGGCAGATGTCAAGTCGCCTGCCATGCCGTTTTGTAGTCCGCGTTGCAAATGGATTGACTTGAACCGATGGTTGACGGAAGACATTGGTTTGCCTCACGCGCGCGACCCGGATGAAGAAGGGGAACGTGAAGAGGACGAACCACAGGCCAGACGGGAATGGATTTTCGAGCAAGATGAAGAGGAATCATGATGACCGAACCCACGTCTAGGGATTGGGCAGAGATCCCCAAGGTGCAGATGGACTGGTATCGGTCCGTGCCCCCTTGGAGATTGATGTCGCGGGCGATCACCATCGCCTGGCGCAGCAGCCATCTGGTGTTGGCCCTCTTGGGAATTGGAGCCACCCTGTTTGGGAGTTGGTTCGCAACGATTCTCTTTGAGACGCCGGGTGGTGTAGCGATTCAGCCCTCCTGGACGCCGAAGAGTGGCAGTCTCATCGAAGCGATTCGTCAGGGTGGGCTTACCGGAGGGGCGTTGGCGTCAGCTAGGCTGTTGCGTGAACCTTGGGATTGGTTTGTAGCAACGGCATTGTCACCGGCTGGAGCGTTGGGGTGGAATGGACTGGCGCAGAAGGTCTTTGTCGTCGGTTGGAACATAATCGTCTGGTCGCTGATCGGCGGTTTGCTTCTGCGCCGTTCCCTGGTGGAATTGGGAACGCAGAGCACGATTGGTTGGAGCGACTGCTTTCGGACCGTCGGAAATCGCTTGGCGAGTTTGTTTTGGTCGATCCTTCTGCCGTGGTCGATGGTTCTCGCGATCGCGCTACCGATCATGGGGATTTGTGGTTTGGCGCGTTTGGGAACGATTGGCAATTGGATCGCCACCGTACTGTTGGGACTGATGTTGATCCTGCTGCTGCAGGCCGGTTGGGCAATGCTCCATGGGATTCTTGGTTTCCCACTCGCGATGGCTGGAGTGCTAGCTGAGCGGAAGGGGGATGCCTTTGAAGGGTATTCGCGTTCCTCGGCCTACCTATTTCAGAAGCCGTTCACCTTGGCGGTTTCGTTGCTGATGGGAACCTTCGCTGGGGTCGTCGGAGCGGTGATGCCGACGCTAGCCGGTTGGCTTGCCAGTCGCTTGCTGGCCACTTTGCTGCTTCGCCTTGGGCCTGCCGGCGATGCCGGGATGCCCTTGAGCCTGTTGACTGAGTGGATTGATGCCTGGCCCTTGTGGTTCGGATTGGCCTTCGCCTTCAGTTTCTTCTGGACCTCGGCTGCGGCGCTCTACTTGATCTTGCGAAAAGAAATCGACAGCACGGAATACGAGGAGATCGACCTGGATCCGCCTGAGCAGGAGAGCTTGGCTGAGCCATCGGAGATGGCGGAAAGTGGAAAGAAGTCAAGCGAGGTTTCGCAGGAGCCCGAAAGGGCTGCCGGCGATTAACGACCAGCTGACCAGCTTAGGAGCCTGTGACGAGGCGATTGATTTCTTATCAACCGGTAGGGAGTTCGTGGTGACGGTGATATTGGGAGATCCGATCCAAGGGGCGGGGAGTTACCAAACCGTCTTTGGCTCAGCGTGTGGATGTTTTCCTTCAACGAATAGTCAGGTGCATGATCAGCGACGATATTGAAAATGGTTTGAAGCAACCTATTGCCGATTTGGGACTGACCGGAATCACTCCGAAGCAGTTGAAGATACTTGCCAAATACTGCCAGCTGCTTTGGGAGTGGAATGAGAAAGTCAACCTGACGCGACACAATACGCCTGAACTCTTCGTCAAGCGAGATCTGCTCGATTCGTGGCACGTAGCGAAGTTGCTCAAACCCAATGAGGAAGTGCTGGATATGGGGACCGGTGGAGGGGTTCCTGGTGTTCTTGTAGCGATCCTAAGGCCCGACGTTGAAGTCAGCCTTTGCGACAGCGTGGGCAAGAAGGCGAGAATTGTCGACGATATCGTGAGGAAGCTGGATCTTTCGGTGCCGGTTTATGGGCAGGGTGTCCAGAAGGTGCTGGAGGATTTCACCTTTGATACGGTGATCGCCCGAGCGGTTGGGCCGCTGCCGCGGTTGTGTGGATGGTTCGAGAACGACTGGCATAAAATTGGTCGGTTGCTGGCGATCAAGGGGCCTCAGTGGATTGCTGAGCGGGGGGAGGCGAGGCATCGAGGCTTGCTGAAGGGGATTGAACTCCGAAAAGTCGATTCCTATCCAATGCCTGACACCCATTCCCAGTCGGTGATTTTGCAACTCCGCCGTCCGAAACCAGGGGAAGCGATGGTGGCGGAAGGGGGAGATGGCGACGATGCCGAGTGACCGGCTTTTGGGGATTGAATCGGACTAAAGAACGAAGATCCGAACCCTGAGGCGAAAAAACGATCTAGCCCCTGGAAATTGTCTCGCTCATCGGCTACATTATCGCATCCTGCCCCTGTAGCTCAGTCGGTAGAGCAGCTGACTCTTAATCAGCGGGTCCAAGGTTCGAGCCCTTGCGGGGGCACTCCGCATGCAATCCCTGGATGGTCGGTGCAAAAAAACACCGTCTGGCCAGGGATTTTTTTTGCATCCCCTTTTCGGCCACATCATCGCGACTTGCGTTAGGCAAGATCGCTTCCCGCCTGGGGCGACCGCCGCCGACGGCCTAATCTGAGACAGCTGATTGCAGCAGCAAGGAGTAGGAGGCTGCTTGGTTCCGGGATGCTGCTGATGCCTGTCTGCAAGCTGACTTTTCCGAGAATCGAAGTGCCGCCAGCACTGGAGGTGTTGTCGCCGAAGAAAAGGAAGTTAGGGAGGCTGTAGGGAGTCCCAAAGCTGGAGTAATCTTTCACGTCCCCTTCTAGAATCGTCACCCCGTCGGCGGCCAGTGCGTATCGATCTCCCAGGATTTGAAGGTGGTAGTCACGGGCGATTCGGGTGTCGACTGCGACCCCCTCGCCGTGCTGAAACAAAGGGCTTTGAGTTTGAGCCCATATTTCATTTTCCCAAAACCCCAGTTCAACCCCCTTCCGGTCTTGGCCAAGCAGCAGGACGCTCCATCCAGCGCGGTGAATCGATCCATGCTGTTCCGTAAGAACCTGGGTGCGAAACGTGAGTTGAAATCCCTGGGAGCGGACAAGTTCTGGGAAGTTCGGGTTTTTCAATTGGGAGAGAAAGTTATGGTTGCTGTATCCTGCGCTGACCGGCAGATCGGTGGCCAGTCGCACACCACCAGATACCGTAGTTTGTGAAGCGGTTCCCCCCGTGATCAGTCGATCGTCCGCATAGCTTAGCCATGGTTGAAGCGATGGCAGGCCATCGCCGGAATAGAGTTCGATGATCTCGCCCTGCGACTGGGGGATCAGCGATGGCAACAGCAACAGGCCCAGAAGAAATCCGAGGCAGTTGGTGGGGGTGGGAGGGCAACCAAATGGCATCGTTGTTTCCACTTTCGACATCCCAATAATAGGTTCCAAGAAGACTCTTCAAGAATAGCTGGTGTCGGGGAAAAGGGAACTTCGTTGCCGGGGATTGCCGTTGGGGGAGTTCACCGAGTCGTTACAATACGACCGACGGGGGAGGAGTCTCCTCGCTGCGATTTCCCAGTCGAGAGGCCTGAAGTTCTTTTTTTCTAGCTTGCGGAATAGGTCGATGAGCAGCAAGATCCAGCGAAATCCCACGCGAACAGTTCGAATCGGTTCGATCGCGATTGGAAGTCTGCATCCGATTGCCGTGCAGAGCATGTGTGCGACGCACACGCAGGACGTCGATGCGACGGTCTCACAGATTTTGGATCTCCATGCGGCGGGAGCTGGTGTGGTTCGAATCGCTGTTGACAGCGACAAGGACGCCGAAGCGCTGGCGGAGATTCGTCAGCGAGTACCTGCCAATTTGTCGGTCGATCTTCAGGAGAACTACCGACTGGCTGAGAAGGTTGCGCCTTCGGTGGACAAAATTCGGTACAACCCAGGACATCTGTACCATCACGAGCGACGGAAGGCATGGCAGGACAAGGTGAGATACCTTGTCGACGTTGCAATGCAGCATGACTGTGCGATGCGAGTCGGCGTCAATTGCGGGAGCGTCGATCCGGCGGTGAAAGAGAAATTTTCGGTCGAGGATTCGATTTCCCCCATGCTGGCATCGGCACTGGAACACTGCGAACTGCTGGATCGACTTGGTTTTGATCGCTACGTTGTGTCGCTCAAGGATAGCGACCCTAGCAAGGTGGTGGAGGTCAACCAGCGATTCGCCAAGGAACGGGCTGATGTGCCCTTGCATTTAGGAGTCACCGAGGCGGGATTGCCACCCGATGGGATCATTAAGACCCGAATTGCTTTCGAGCAACTGATTGGTCGAGGGCTTGGGGATACACTGCGAGTTTCCCTGACCGTCCCCAACTCGCGAAAGTCCGAGGAAATTCAGGCAGGTAAAGCGATCCTCGATGATATCTATGCAGGAAGGCTGCGGAGCGTTGTTGCGCTGGATCCGACCAAGCTGAATATCATCTCCTGCCCCAGTTGCTCACGCGTGGAAAACGAGGCATTCGTCGAGTTGGCGCAGCAGGTCAAGGAGATGACACGCTATGCCAAGGACCATGCCATCACCATCGCGGTGATGGGGTGTCGTGTCAACGGGCCGGGGGAGACCGATGATGCCGACTTGGGTTTGTGGTGCGGGCCTACCCGTGTCAACATGAAGCGAGGCGGGGAAACGGTTGGCGCTTTTCCCTACGACCAAGTTTTGGAAAAATTGCGGCAGGAACTGGATCAGTTGATCGAGCGAAAGCGGAATGCGGAAGCTGGTATCTAAACGAAGCTCACCTGCTTTGCTGTCGGATTCCGCTAATCTGCCTGTGCGACGGGCTGTTGTCGACACAAGAATTCATGCTTGGACTTCATCGCCCTGTACGCTGGAATGGACCGATAGCCCACGGTCCGCGTAGCGCTCACTCCAAGC
>JBJSWM010000050.1:0-4457 GCA_046085865.1 Pirellulaceae bacterium | reverse complement strand
GTGGCCGGAAGACATCGAAGCTGTCGGGGTAGACCCAAACGGTGGTCACCGTTTCCTTAGGGTTGCGGCCAGCCAGTTCCATCCGCAATCGGCCACCTTCGCCGATGGCTTGGTCGAGCGTTTCCCAAACGACTCCGGAGGTGGGGGCTAGATCAAAGCGGATCAGTTCCACCATGCGGCCCATGCCGGCACTTCGGCCGTCGGAGATCATGCCGGTTTTGTTGGAGAGTTTGTATTGCATGAGGAAGCCGCCGACGGGGCCAAGTTGACCTTCGAGGACTTCCTTGCGCGCGTTGGCCTGGACGACGCGTTCGACTTCCCGTTTGAGCGATTCAACGAGTCGATCCCAGGGGATGACGGCGATGCGGGAGCCGGCCAGTTGGACATGGACTTCCTTGTTGAAGACCGTCTTGGCCATCGGGGTAGGCAGGTGCCGCAGCGCCACCACCTCGGCCGGTTTCTCCTCTGCCTCGGTTTGGCTGACCAAGTCTTCTCGCATCTGTTCCAGTTGGGTGACCGTGGTTTCGAGGTGAGCCAACTGGGCGACGGTGGGATCTTCGTCGGGGCTGGATTGGGCCTGTGCCTGAGTGATCTGCTGGAGCAGTTGATCGCGCTGAAGTCTCTGGCGTTCCGATTCCTCGACGTACTGCATCCAGCGTTTTTGTTTCTCCTGCAGGTCCTTTTGGAGGCTGATGGCATCCTGGAGCGGCTGGTCGCGAAGTGACTGTTGGCTGGCGACTTCTTTCTGTGCGATGGCGAGGGCGCTGGACTGCGATCGGGTGACGATGATCACGACAAAAATGATCAGGATGCCGACGAGATTGGCGATCGTATCGAGGAAGGAGTCCTCGCCGATTCCCTGATCCTGTTCTCGATGGCGTGCCATGTTCGATGCATTCCGAAGTGGTGGGGTTTTGTGGTTTTGGTTTTGGGTTGTTGGGGTCAGCGGCGAGCGGGTGGGTTGGGGACGACCGGTGGCAGGGGCCGGACTTCGATCTGCACTCCGCTACCATCGAGGATCCGTTCCAGTCGGCGGATGCTGGCATCGGACTGGGGTGCGGCCAGCACGATCAGTTTGGGTTTCCAATAGCCGCGTGCGACGGCGATTCCCCATTCGTCGACGCGCTTGCGGATGGCGTCCCCTAGCTGTTCCGCAGCGACGCGCGGGCCGGAGGCCAGTTCGATCGTTCGTTCGCTTCGTTTCGGATTCGACTCTTCCAGCAGCATCCAGCGATCGGGGTGGGCGACCAGGTACATTTCGCGCACGACGGGGGTGCTTTTTCCTTCGGCGCGGGCTTCGGCCCAGCCGCGGCCGCGAGTGATCGAAAGGGGGCGCGTCTGGGAGTCGTCGTCTTCGGGGGGCTGCACCAGGGGCGATCGGCCGACGGGGCTTCGGTCGCGGTAGCCGATTGCATCCTGAGGCTGTTTTTCCTTCAGCTCCCTGGCCAGCTCGGGATCGATCGAGTCGTTGGGGTTGAAGTTGGAGCCGCCTGGGGAGGAACTGCCCGAGAGGCCTAGTGGATTGGGGGAGCTGGAACCTGAGGCATTGCCTGAGCGATTGGCGCTGCCCGATTGGCTGGGGCCGCCCGAGCCGCCTGAGAAGTTGTCGCTGGTTGAGCCTCCAGGCGACGGGCTACCACCGGACTGGCCAGTTCCTGGGTTGCCTGCAAGCCCTCCTCCGAAGTTGCCGCCGCTTCCAGAGAGGCCTGCGGGCCGACCTGATCCGATGGAATTCGGTTGCCCCCATGCATCGTTAGGTCCGGTGCCAAAGGGTGGGGTACCCGTGGCGGCCTGGCCCGCGTTGGGAAAGCCACCTGGGGCGGATGGGGGTTGATTGCGGGTGCCCGGAAGAGTGGAAAAGGTTGAGTTGCCGGACGCTGGGGATCCGCCGACCAGATCACCTGGGGCGGAGGGAGTGAAGAAAAGGGGATTTCCTGGTTCAGACGATGTCGCATCAGCGAGGTTGAGGTCGCCGGATGCGGGCAGGCCCAATGAGCTTCCATCGGATTGCGGGGAGAGTGAGAGATTGGGGGGGCCGCCCAAGGAGTTGTTGAATGGGGAGCCGCCGGGAATGGAGCCGCTGGGGGCGTTGGCGGTTTGGATTATCTGCCAGTTGCCCTGGGAAGGGCCCGGGCCATTGGGATCGGCCGGCAAGGTACCGGAGGCTTGGGAGGCGAGCGCCGATTCGAGGGCTTCGTCGCCCCAGTCGTTGGAAGGTTCCCTGGGGTCGGCTTGCTGCAGCAGCTCTTCCAGGCCATCGCGGTAGCGGGCGGGCATGGTGGCGATTGCCTGTCGATGACGCTGTCGCGCGGTGGCCAGGGTGGCTTCCAGTCGCTGGGCGATGCTGGGTGGGTTTTTGGGGAAGACCAGTGGCATGGCAGCGGGGACCAGTTCGTAGCCGAATTGATCGTCCCAACCTTGCATGGCAGAGCGAGCCAGCGCGTAGGTGGCGACGCCGTCGGGGCGGACAAGCAGCAGCGGATAAGGGGAGCTGCGGTCGCTGGTCGCCTGCGCGATCCGATCGAATTCGGTGCGGATGGCGCGGAGCGAAGCGTCCAGTGGGTTGCCGGGGCCGTGGGGCGGTGCCAGGTCTTCCATCGACAGCAGAATCCCTTCGGGCTGGAGAAGCACCCCTTGCGCGGTGCATTCCAGATAGATCGGTCGGCGGGTGGTTCCCTGACGACCGCTGTAGGGGAGGATCGCGAATGCCGGTGGTTTCTTCCCCTGCTTTTCTTTTTCCGCTAGCTGCTCCCGCAGCTTGTCGATCTCCGCTTGCGTGGCGGTGATCGTTTCCTGGAGCTGGGTGATCTTATCGAGCCGCTGTTGGGCGTCTTGCGATTCTAGCTGCTTCGATTTCTGAAGCGATTCCCATTGCTCGTTCAAGCGTCTCAGGTGATCTTCGAAGTGAGCCAGAAGGGCGCGCTGCTGATCGATCGCTTCCTGTAGTTTCTGGCGACGTCCTTCCAGTTCCCCGGCGACCACTTCCAGGGTTCCGACCTCTTCATCCAGCATTTGCTGCTGTGACTCAACCACCTGCCGCGCGGCGGCTTTGGCGCGAAAGACCGACAGCACCAAAATGACGATCAGCGCACCGACGGTGCACAGCAGCACCGCCAGGAAAGGAAACAGCGAAGGCGATAGCGTTTCACGACGCCCATTTCGGCCGCTCATGCAGCCCGCCTCCTGGGGGTCATTGGGAGGACGTTGGATGAGGGAGCGTTGTTCGTCGATTCGGCGGTGGAATCGACCTTCCCGTACCGTTCCAGCTGTGAGGAGAGGAAGCTGACTGCTTCGGTCATCGCCATTGCGGCTTCGTGGAAGCGATCGACATCGACTAGTCGCATGAGCGTCTGCTGCATTGACTGATCGAGTTGTTCCAGGTGGGTGGAGTGCTGAGCCAGTTGGCCGGTGCGCTCTTCCAATTGTCCGCTGCGATCGGCTAGTTGGATCATCAGTTGGGCCTGCTGCTCCATCACCTTCATGCAGTCAGCCAGTCGCTCCAGCGGCTCCCTCATCACCCGTTCCATCGCCTCCTGCTGATCCATCCATCGCTGGCTGGTCGCCTGCTGTAGCTGGAGGAAATGCTGATGGAGTTGCGAGAGATTGTTTTGGAGGGAATGGTCGAGTTGGGAGCGAAGAAGATCGGAGGTGGCTTGCGCGCCGCCAGTCCATCGCTCTTTCGCCTGCTCGATGCTGTTTTGCCAGAAGTCGGCTTGGTGAGCCGTCGCTTGGAGGAGGGCTTTGCTGAGCTGATTGGCCATCTGGTCGGCGACTAGGCGGATATCGGGATGGGAGAGTTCCTTTTGGCCGTCCAGCCAACCCATCAAATGATGCTGGCAGGATTGATCGATCGTCTGCAGGCAGCGTGTTTCGCTTTGCTGGACCGCATACTGTAGGAACATGCCGATCATGGTTAGGGCCAGCGCGATGGCGGTGGTGTCGAAGGCGACGTAGAGCCCTGAGGTCATCGCGTTGAGGGCTTCCTGGGAGCCGCTGGAAAGTTTTTCCATGTCCATCTGGCCCAGGGTTTCAGAGATCCCCAGCACCGTCCCAAGGAAGCCAAGCATCGGCATGGCCCAGAAAGCGATACGGAGCAAAGCGTAGCTGTCGTGCAACTGGTCGTGGTCGGCATCGGAGAGGTCACGGAGGTCCTGTTCGACCCCCTGCCCTTCAGGTCGTTTCGACTGGCGATCGAGCAGTTGGGAGATGCGGGTTCCGATCCAACTTTGGAGGATCGATTGTTTTTGGGTGATCCAGAGTTGCTGGAGCCAGAATCTTGGTGGGATATCGCGACTGCTGTCGCTATAGCTGGCGACGATTTTTCCGATCGCCACCGAGCCGTGTTCCAGGGCTTGGCGCTGCTGGGTCAGGTGGAGCGATTTGCGGATGAGGTGGGTCAGGACGATGGCAAAGAGAAATACTGTGGCGTAGGCGACGGCATGGCAGGTCGCGTAGCG
>JBJSWM010000049.1:0-2432 GCA_046085865.1 Pirellulaceae bacterium | reverse complement strand
ACTCCGTTGAGCACTTCCCCGACGAGCACCGCGTCGCTGGCGACCACCCACGCGGACTCGGCGGTATCGGACTCCGGGGGGCGACGAACCCCCACGCAGATTTCTAGCCGTTTTCGCCTTGCCAGCAGTTCCCAGAAATTCTCCGGCTTGATGGCAAACAGGGCACCTGGAAGTTCTTCTGCCGATGCATAACCATGCTCGATCAGGTAGTCACACAGTCGCGAAAGAGCTTCCAGCGGGATGTATTTGGCCTCGTTCTTCAAGAGGGCGGCCACTTGATGGCGATCCAGGCCTGTGTATTCGACGATCGCTTTGATGGTCCCTGGCCGCTTATGGCGGTCCGGGGTATGGCCCAGCAATTCCGCGAGTCGAAAAACGTACTGCATGAAGGACTCCCTCGATCAAAGGCGGTTGGACATCGCCCCATTGTGGCCGGGATGTCTTGGAACTTCCAGTGTCGCTCTCCGGCATCCAGGGAATTCTGGAAAGAACTTCCTAACTGAAGGCTGTGAGACGATCGATTTCGGGCCAGAAGAGAATTAGGAATCTCGATAGGAGCGAGCGGCAGGGAGGGCAACAACGATTCCAAGTAGGAGGAGCAAGGCAGCTGCCCAGAACGGGAGCCCGGACCAGAAGGGAGCCGCACCACGTTCCAGCACCGCCGCGAACAGGGAGGTGAAGAGGATTGGGCCGATCAATCCAGCCACCGAATGGAGAGCTCCGGTAGCTCCCTGCAGTTGCCCTTGCTGCTGGACATCGACCTGACGGGTCATCATCCCCTGCAGCGCTGGCATGAAGAACCCCATTCCGGCCATGACCGGGATGGCAAGGCAGAACCACCAAGCGTTGGGGGCTGTGCCGAAGAGCAGCATGCCGGCCACCCCGAAGGCCAGTGCGGTTAACAACAGCATCGGCTCATTGAATCGAGCCATCATGCGGCGGACAAGAAAGCCCTGAACCACAACGCTTCCGACTCCGACTGCAGCCAGGGCAAGCCCAACCTCCCTTTCTTTCCAGTCGTAGCGATGCTGGGTGTAGAGGACGAAGACGTTCTGCAGGACTTGATGAGCCAATTGGTAGAGGAAGCCTACCAGGGCGAGCCGGGAGAGGGATGGAATCGAGAAGAGAAACTTCCATGTTCCGATTGGATTAGCGCGGCTCCAAGAGAAGTTGCGCCGTTTCTCTGGAGGTAGCGATTCTGGGAGGATCCAGAACCCGTAGGCGGCATTGGCCAAAGCGAGCGCGGCGGAGACCCAGAAGGGGAGTCGCAGGTGGATGCTTCCGAGGATGCCTCCGAGGGCGGGACCGAGGATGAAGCCAAGCCCGAAAGCGGCACCGAAGATGCCGTAGCTTGCAGCTCGTTTTTCAGGCGGCGTCACGTCGGCGACGTAGGCACCCGCCGTGGCGAAACTGGCGGCGGTGATTCCCGACAACAAACGACCCAGCCATAGCCACTGCCAGGTTGGGGCGAGCGCCATCAGGATGTAGTCCAGTCCCAGCCCCAGGCAAGAGAGCAAAAGGACGGGGCGTCGCCCAAATCGATCGGAAAGCGAGCCCAGGATCGGAGCGCAGAAGAACTGAGCGACGGCCCAGGTGGTGCCAAAGAGCCCATAGTAGCTGGCGGCAATGGCAGCATCACCGCCAACCATCTGCTTGAGCAGGTTGGGCAGGACGGGGATGATAATTCCGAAGGAAAGCACATCCAGCAGCACGGTGACGAAGATGAACGGCAGTGCCGACCGCGGATTCGTCTTCGTGGGGTTCGAGTCGGGATCGATGGAATCGGACACGCAATGGACTTCCCAGTGGGGGGAGCAGAGCCGGGACAACCAAGCAGGTCCGAATTGTAGCTGACTTGGAGCAAGTCTCCCAGCGATCCCTAGTGGGAACAAAAAAACTGGCCGGGCTTGAGGGCCCGGCCAGTTCGAGGGAATCACCGATGCTGCTATCAGTCGGTGATCGCGTTGGGATCACTCAGGAATCAGCCGGCACAGCTGTCGCAGCTGCTGGCGGCAGGAGCGGCACATCCGCTGTCGCAGCCTTCGCTGCAACCAGCACCAGCACCGGCACCGCATCCACCTAGCAGACCGCAACCACCATGGAGCACATTGCGGACGCATCCGCCGACACCATGGATCAGGTTGTGCAGACCATTGCGAATCCGTCCGTTGAACAACCCACCGTTGCCGCCGAAGCCGTTTCCATTGCCATTGCTGCTGCAAGGATCAACGTTTCCACAGCTGACGGTCACCGGCACTTCCTCGCAGACAACGCGGGGAACGCACCGAGTGTAGGTGTAAGGAACCTGGACGCAAACTCGCTTGGCCACTTTCACGGTGCAGGTGTAGGGAACTGCATTGCAGACGGTGTAGGGGACCGTCTTGGTGCGGCATTCCGAAACTGTCCGGCAGACCGTGTAGGTGCAGGTCTTC
>JBJSWM010000048.1:0-11290 GCA_046085865.1 Pirellulaceae bacterium | reverse complement strand
GGAAAGTCCTCGCTGCTTAATGCACTGATCCCTGGGTGGAAACTTCGAGTGCAGTCGATCAGCGATGACAATCAAAAAGGAAGGCACACGACGACTACGGCCGAGTGGTTTCCTCTGGAACAGGGAGGTGCCTTGGTCGACACACCCGGCATCCGCCAGTTTCAACTTTGGGATATCATCCCCGACGAATTGACGTCGCTGTTTCGGGATCTTCGCCCGTTTGCCAACCGCTGCCGATTCCCCAACTGCACGCACCAGCATGAAAGCGACTGTGCGGTCAAAGATGCCGTCGCCGATGGAAAGATCGATGTCCGTCGCTACGAATCCTTCAGCCACATCCTGGACGATCCTCAGGGAGAATAAACCACTGCCCTGCAGGAGGCGTGGTGTGGTCGGCAGGAGCCACACATGGAGCTGCTATTTTTCGCCAGGCCGACGATCGCTCTTGGGCTACCGCAAGGCTGGGTGTTAGGATGGTGCGCGTTGGACTGTCGGAATCATCGGTCGAACCGATTGGAAGGAGCGTTGGAAAGATCATGCGCAGGGTCAAGGCTGGGGGCGGCTGGGCAGCGATTCGATACAGCCTTCAGAAAGCAAAGGAAGTTGGAGGCCCCTGGAAGCTCTACCAAGCCTTGCGTACCAGGAATGCGTGCAAGACCTGCGCGCTTGGGATGGGGGGACAACGCGGCGGGATGGTCAATGAGCGAGGCAGTTTTCCTGAGGTCTGCAAGAAATCGATGCAGGCGATGGCCAGCGACATGCAGCCAGCCATCACCCAGGATTTCTGGGCCCGACACTCCATCGCCGAGCTGAAGACGTGGACTCCCCATCAACTGGAGACCGCAGGTCGGTTGATTCAACCGGTGCTCTATCAGGAAGGAGCAACCCATTACCGGACGATCTCCTGGAATGAAGCATACGAAAGGATGGTCCTCCATCTGGCAGCGCGTTCCGCCGATGAATCGTTCTGGTACTTCAGCGGCCGCAGCAGCAACGAAGCCGCCTTCCTACTGCAACTGCTGGCCAGGCTGCACGGCACCAACAACGTCACCACCTGCAGCTACTACTGCCACCAAGCCAGCGGTGTCGGCTTGAACATGGCCCTTGGCACTGGCACGGCCACCGTCACCCTGGATGACCTTGAGGAGTCGGACACGGTGTTTGTCATCGGCGGCAATCCCGCCAGCAATCATCCGCGATTGATGACCAGCCTGATGCACCTGCGGCGTCGGCGTGGAAAGGTGATTGTGATCAATCCCGTGCGGGAACTAGGGATGGTGCGGTTCAAAGTTCCAAGCGATCCTTGGAGCCTGCTATTTGGGACGAAAATTGCCTCCCATTATGTCCAGCCCCACATCGGTGGCGATCTGGCGCTCTTGACCGGGATCGCCAAGGGGGTGGTCGAACTGGGGAAGCACGATCTAGAGTTCCTGCAGCGGCATTGCCGCGACTGGCAGGCGTATCTCGATTACCTAGCGCAGACCGACTGGGACCAGATCGAGTCGAAGTCGGGGGTGGGGCGTTCAGAAATCCTGCAGATCGCCGAAGTCTATGGCAGCTCACGGGGAGCGATTTTCTCATGGACGATGGGGATCACCCATCATGCCCATGGCGTCCTCAGCGTTCAGGCGATCGCCAATCTGGCACTCCTGCGCGGCATGGTGGGACGACCCGGCGCAGGCCTGATGCCGATCCGCGGCCATTCGAATGTCCAGGGAATCGGATCGGTGGGTGTCACGCCGAAACTGAAGGATGAGATTTTCCATTCCCTGCAAGACACCTTTGGGGTGAAACTGCCTACGCAGCCTGGCCTCGATACCATGGCCTGCATGGATGCAGCGCATCAGGGCCGCCTCCGTGTGGGACTTTGTCTTGGCGGCAACCTCTTCGGCTCCAACCCCGATGCCAAGTACGCCGATGAAGCCCTATCGAAGCTAGACCTTCTGGTGATGCTCAACACCACGCTCAATACCGGTCATGCCCATGGCTTGGCGAAGGAGACGATCCTACTGCCCGTTCTTGCAAGGGATGAAGAACCCGAACCGACGACGCAAGAGTCGATGTTCAATTATGTTCGACTGAGCGATGGAGGGCCGAGGCGCTATCCGGGGCCGCGAAGTGAAGTTCAGGTGGTTGCGGATCTGGGCAAGCGACTGGTGGGCGAGGGGAAGGGAGTCGACTGGGAGGCGATGGCCAAGACCCATTCGATCCGCCACTGGATCGCCAAGGTGGTGCCAGGATACGAAGCGATCGACGGGATCGAGAAGACGAAGAAGGAATTCCAGATCGAAGGGCGAACCTTCCACGAACCTCGATTTGGCACCAAGGATGGCCTAGCCGTGCTCCACCGTCCCGATATCCCTTCGCTCCAAGGCAATGCGCCCGGCGAATTTCGGCTGATGACGGTGCGCAGCGAAGGGCAGTTCAATACGGTGGTCTACGAGGAATACGATCTCTACCGAGGACAGGACCGGCGGGACATCATTTTGCTGAACCCGGACGACATCGCGCGCCACGGATGGCAGGAGGGCCAGCGGGTGACGATTCGCAACGAGACTGGCGAGATGACAAACATCATGATCCGCTCCTATCCATCGATTCGATCGGGCAATGCGCTCATGTACTATCCCGAAGCCAATGTTCTGGTCCCCAGGAAGCTCGATCCACTCAGCAAGACTCCTGTCTTCAAGGGGGTTGTCGTCACCATCGACACGCAGTGATTCGTCGATCTCCGTACGCGCTTTGGGTCCATCTGGGATTGGTGTGGAGTGCGATCGCTTCCCTGCTCCGACGCGAAGCGGTCATAGAAAACCACCGGTCGGGTCGTGCCCTACCGCTGGATTGGGCCGCAATTCCAGGGTGGCCAAGTGGTTCGCAGTGTCCAGCCTTTAGACCCACAGAATTGCCGGATGGACAGTTTTTTCGCCATCGTTCATGCAGAAAGCTCATCGTCGTGCTGTTGGCACTAGAAGACAGATTTCTTAGCGTCTTCTTCCCCAACGCAGGAAACATCTCGTCGTGGATCACACCACAAGTCCAGGCGCATCACCCAAGACCAATCGGACCATTCAGCTAAAAAACTTTTTGCGGAGAGTTAGCAATCCAAAAATTTTTTCCTTGACTCAATGTATCGAAGTATGATACATTGCTTTCATGATCACGATTTCGCTCCACAGTCCGGTTCCACTCCACGATCAACTGGTGGAGGCTCTGCGAGGCAAAATCGCGGATGGTTCGATCGCCGTTGGCGATGAACTTCCCCCAGTTCGACAGCTTGCGGCCGACTTGGGGATCAACCTCAATACGGTCGCGCGAGCCTACCGGGAACTGACCGATGCCGGACTACTGGCGTCGGTTCGGGGACGCGGCACGGTGGTGATTTCCGATACCGAAAAACCGGCGGGGGTCTCTGCCGAAGACCGGAAGCGAATCGAGTCGGCCATTGCTGCGGCGCTGGCCAACGCCAAAATCGCCGGGATGTCCCAGAAGACGATCGAGTCAATGCTGGAACGCCAAATCAAGCGACTCTGGAAGTTTGGCACCTAATCCATCGCAACCTTTTCATTTAACTGTAGGAGCCTGCACGATGAACGACCCCTGGCTGCTGCTCTATCGTTTGGCCCCGCTATTCTCGGTCCCGCTTGCGATTCTCGCGCCGCTCTTCATCGTCCTGATGGTTCCGAATCGCACGACCGACGATGCCCAACGCCTGAAGGCTAAATTCCTGACCCAGACTCTTGCAGCCTGCTCTGTGGCAGCACTGCTCTTGGCACTTGGTCTTTGGTTGCTGTTCCTTCGCGATCCCGCCACTTTCTGGATGCTGAACTCCTGCACCTTTCTCTTCTTTCCGCTCTGGTTCCTTCTGGCGATGCCTACCCTGGCCGCCAAAAATCCACTCTGGAACCAGACAGGAGCGGACGAACCGGTGCGCACCGCATCCCTGGTTCCCCGGCAGCAGATGAATCCGATTCCCTCGCGACTTCAGGCCCTACCGTGGATCGTGATCGGTCTATTCTTCCTTGTGATCTCGGCACGTGGCCTAGCGCCATTTCCTCTCCAATCAGACGGCAACCAACTCCAGCTTGCCGCTCAGCAACAACGCTCCCAATGGCTTGGGTTTCTCATCTGTTTTATCGCCTTGGCAGTCGGATGGCTGTTCCTGGTGCCCATGATTCAGCGAACGGCATTGATGGAGCCAGAACCGATGGACGCGAAGGGGTCGCAGGAGCTGAGCGATCTCTATCAGCAATATCGTCAGCGACGCGTCCGTGGCCTCTTCTGGCTGCTAGCGGTTGGCCTGCCGCTGATTTTTGGACTCTTCTTCAGCCTCGCGATCTGGTTGCCCCATCTGCAAAGTCAGATCGGACTAGTCTTCGGACTCCTAGGATCGTTGATCGGTATCGCTGGCGCCATTTTCGGTTCGTGGATGACGATGGAACGATTGAAGATCACCGAAGCCAAGCAACGATTATCTCAAGAGGGAGCCGCTCCTTAAACCGACCTGCTTCATTGCCAGCCAATGGATCGGTGGACCCTAGAGCGGTCCACCGACTTTGGCTTACTTGGCAGGCCAGTCAGGAAGGCGGCGACCGGGGGTCCACGGCGCGCCGGCATCTTCCAACTTCTGCTCCAGAGCTGGCAAATCCTCCGATAACAACTTCTTGAGAGTCGGATGGAGCTTTCCGAACTGCTCCACCACCAAGGCCAGTTGCTGCCGGTTGGTCTGGGTCGGCAGGGTCGTCGTCGACCAGTGCCCACCGACGACTTGATCCAGGCGGCTCACCAAGCCAGGCATCGCAGGTTCCTGCCGACTGGCTCGAGTCGGGTCCCCCTCCAGTTGTTCCTTCAGGTCGCGTAGCTGAAGTTCCAGATTCCGAGCCTCTTTGCGCAAGGCCACATCCAGCCGATGACTCCGTTCGATCGCCGCCTTCAGGTATCCCAATCGCTCCATTCCATCCTGCATTGCCTGCTGGGATGCCATGACCACACGCTGGATGCGCGCTGTCTCCTGCTGGAAGCTGAGGCTCTCTCGCTGCTGGTCAGCATTCATCGTCTGCCATCCCAACGCCTGGCACTCGAATGACTTCGGCTCCCCAAGCGACTCGATCTCGCCGCGCACCATACGACTGACTTCCACCGTGTACTTGCCAGGCAGCGCCATCGGTCCGTTGCCATCGCCTCCCAGCGACTGGGGTTGCAGCCCTGCGTACCGGAAATCCCAGACCACACGCTGGATCCCGCTGCTGTTGCCAGCTCGCAATCGCCGCACCACCTGCCCTGATGCATCGCGAATCGTCAGCCAGACCACCGGCGATTCCTCACGGTCCTCCGCTTTCAGATCCTCCCAACTTGGATAGGGAGTATCTTCCCGGCGGCGACTGGCTGGCGATTCCTTCCGTTGCCTTTGACCCTTCAGGGAGCCGATCGATTCCTTGAGGTAGAGGGTAAAAACGGTACCAAAAGGCGGGTTGTCGGCAGTGTAGAATCCGGACCCCTGAAACGCCTTGCTAGAACCTCCCAGAGGATCGGATTGCAAGTACATCGACGCGGTTGGGATTGCAAAAAGATGAGAGGGCTTTTCGAGCAGTTCGGCGTTCAGTTCGCGAAGCGGTGAATAGTCATCCAGGATGTAGATCCCACGACCGAAAGTCCCCACCACCAGATCATTTTCGTCGCGCTGAATCTCAAGATCGCGCACGCAGATCGTCGGCATGTTCCCGCCAAGTCCTATCCATTTCTTTCCCTCGTCTAGCGTGCAGTAGACCCCAAACTCGGTCCCCACAAATAGCAATCCCTTGCTCACGTGATCTTCCGCTAGGGTGTAAGCCGATCCACGCTCGGGAAGGTCGCCGGTGATATTCACCCAGGTCTTGCCACGGTCGGAACTTTTCACCACGAATGGCCGGAAGTCACCGCGCTTGAAATTCTGCAATACGGCATAGACCGTATTGGCATCGTGCAATGACGCTTCGATGTCGCTGACGTAAGCGAACTCGGGAATATCCAGCGTCTCCAAGCGTTCGATCTTCCGCCAGTTGGCTCCCCCATCTTCAGTCACTTGGATCAGACCGTCATCGGTACCGACGTAGATCAGCCCAGGGGCCAGGGGGGATTCGCTGATTGAGACGATCGTTCCATAGAAGGAGGTCGACATATTCTTGGCCACCGCATCGACGCTCCAGACACGGTCCATGACCTTCAGTTGGTTGCGATCGATTTGGCGAGTCAGATCGGGACTGATGGCGGTCCAGGAATCGCCGCGATCTTCGCTGCGAAAGAGGATTTGGGAACCGTAATAGAGCCGTTTCGAATTGTGGGGACTCAGACGCAGCGCCGAATCCCAGTTCCATCGCAGCGGCGGTCCATCGGCCGATTCCTGTGGTTTGATATCGACCCGCTCACCCGTCTTCCGATCGTAGCGCACTAGCCCGCCATACTGCCACTGGGAGTAGACGGTATTGGGATCTTCGGGATCGACCGCTGGATCGAATCCGTCACCAAAGACGGTGACAAACCAATCGCTGTTTCGGATCCCATGGACATTATTGGTCTGGCTGGGACCACCCTGCGTCGCGTTGTCCTGCGTGCCACCGTAGACGTAGTAAAACGGCTTCGATCGATCGACCGCAATTTTGTAGAACTGAGTCAGAGGTAGGTTTTCCGTGAAGCGATAGTTCTTTCCTCCGTCGAACGATTCGTAGAGACCGCCGTCGCATCCGACCAGGAGATGATTGGAATCGGCAGGATCGATCACCAATGCATGGTTGTCGACATGCTTGAATCGCTCCCCAGCGCGCGAAAAGGTTTTGCCTCCATCCTGCGTGACCATCAGGAAGGTGTCGAGGGAATAGACGCGATCGAGCACCTGGGGGTCGGCGACCAGTTCCTGGTAGTATTGAGGACTGCTACTGACGTAACTCGACTGACGATCCCAGGTTTCGCCACGGTCGCTCGATCGGAAAAATCCGCTCCCTTCTCCCGCTGCCTCAACGATGGCGTAGAGGATATCGGGCTGTAGCGGGCTGATCGCCAAACCGATGCGCCCCTTATCGCCCCCCGGCAATCCCCGGTCGATCACTCGCCAAGTGGTTCCCCCATCGGTCGATTTGTGGATGGTCGATTCAGGTCCTCCATCCAGCAAAACCCACTGATGCCGTCGTCGCTGGTAGGAGGCGGCGTAGAGCGTTTTTGGGTCGCGCGGGTCGATCACCACATCGGTGACCCCCGTGTTCTCGCTGATCTGCAGCACCTGCTTCCAGCTCCGTCCGCCGTCGGTCGTCTTGTAGAGTCCACGCTCGCCCCCGGCGGACCAGAGCGGTCCCTGGGAAGCGACGTAAAGGGTCTGGCTGTCGGTGGGATCGATGACGATCTTGGCGATGTGCTCGGATTTCTCCAGCCCCACCTTCTGAAAGCTCTGCCCACCATCGAGGCTTCGGTAGAGCCCATCGCCGTAGCCGACGCTGCGCTGGCTGTTATTTTCCCCCGTACCGACCCATACGATGTTGCGGTTGTTGGGATCGATCGCCAAGCAGCCGATCGAGTAGGATCCATAGCGATCGAAGATCGGCTGCCAGGTGGTCCCGGCGTTGACCGTCTTCCAGACTCCCCCGGACCCGGCAGCCAGATACCACGTGCTGGGCTGCTCAGGATCGACCGCCAGATCGACAATCCGGCCGCTCATCAACGCCGGCCCAATGCCCCGGAAGGAGAGCCCGGAAACCAGAGCCCCATTCAGTTGTGGGAAGGGATCGGTCGGTTGATCGCTGTCCTGCGCCAATAGGTTGGGGCTACCAGCCATCACGGCCAGACCAACTCCCAGGAATCCCAGCAGGCACCATGGCCTCCAGCTTCTTCGTCGCATCGCTCAGCATCCTCCACTCACGAACCGCAGGTTCCGAGCTGTGGAAAGTGGTTGTTCTCAACAGGCCTCCGCTCTCTGATAGGAAGGCCACCATCATGTAGTGTGATTGCCCAACTCCAGAACCGCCAGAGTGCGAAAAACAGTAGGTCCCCAAGGAAACAGGACTCCATCTGCAAAAAAATCCAAACACCGTTTCTTCCGGCCCGGATCGTCACAGAGCCGACAGCGGTGGAAAGTCACCGGTTAAACTACAACTCCTAGAAAATGGTCTGCCAGTCTGGATAGTTTTCCTTGGAGGGGTCTTTCGATGACCAACCGCTTGTGTCTTCCTTTTCCAAAGTCGATCGACAACTCCATCTGGCAGCGTTTTTTTCCGGCCACCATTTCTTCCCTTTTCGGCTTGCTGCTATCGGCGACCGGTTGGGGGCAGGAGGCGGTGATGCTGCCCCTGGAAGATGCCGCCATCGATCGCAGCCGATTGACTTGGTCGCTGGAAGAACCGGCGGCCAGTGTCTGGCGAATCCCCCGCCTCTACAACGGCATTCGTTCCGTCAGCTGGAACGATGGGAAGGAAAAAACCGCATTGCAGATCCAGCCGGAACTCGATCACTGGCTGCTGAAACTGGACGCGCCCGCATCGGGAGGCAAGATTGAATTGGACCTGGATGGTTCACCGGCGATCGATGCGGCGACCACCAACCATCAGGCCGACGGCAGTTTCTGGCTGGCGGCCAGTCAGGGACGTTGCGAAGGGAGGCTGCTTCGCTATGAACCTCAACCACACAAGAATACGGTCGGCTATTGGGCGGACGCCAAGGACCGCGTCTTCTGGACGATCGATCTGAAGCAGCCTGGAAAATTTTCGGTCGCCATTCTGCAGGGATGCGGGCAAGGGCAGGGTGGCAGCCGTATGAAGATGTCGATTGGACCAGCGGTTGGCGATTCCACCAACCAGGCGACAAGCCAGCTCCCTTTCGTCGTCGAAGAGACGGGGCATTTCCAAAACTTCCAGTGGCGGCACATCGGACTTTGGGAGCCTACCACAGAAGGAATCTACCGCCTGGAGATTGCGGTGGAGCAGATGGCCAAGGGAGCCGCCATGGACGTGCGCGCGGTCCATCTGATTCGACTGCCGTGATGATGTTCCGAGTCAAAACAGATGGCATGACTCATTTTCGAAAGCCAGTCGCTACACCGCTTCAACTCCTAAAAATCTCTTGCGGGATCCTCTCTGTGTTCTCTGTGCCTCCGTGAGAGCCCTAGAGGCTGGCGAGCCAGATCTGGCAGACTGATTTGTTCCTAGTCGAAAGGGATGATCTCACAGAGCCACGGAGATCACGGAGGCATGGAAAGAGCGATGGGGATATGGAGCCGCCAGTCGAGTCCGGTCCGTCCGGGATTCCTGTGGTGGGAGACCAACTCATTCAATGCAAAGAAGCAGGCGGTTGAGGCCTGCTTCTGGTGCGTTTGGATCTGGTGAGGCAATCGGTCTAGTAGAGACTCGATTCGCCGCAGTCGGGATCACCCACCATGTGGAAGTGGTTGTGGTCGACGTAGATCACTTCCATCGCTTCCTTGTCCTCCAGCGTGTAGGGGACAGGCCACCCATTGATGATCCGCTCTTCGAAGTAAATCGTGCACTTGTAGTGAGCGTGATGCAACTGCGCGAATCCGATCAGCGGGACGAAGCGAGGGTCGTCGATGTAGTCGGCGATCTTCTCTTTGACGATGCGGACGTTGTTCCTCTGTCGCTCATGGAACAAAGGAATCCCTCCACGAACGGGCCGCGCGTTCTCAAGGGACTGAACGACTTCATCGTCGCTAGGGGGATCGAGCGCAACCGCAGGACCGCCGGCGGTGATTGGGCCCATGATCGGCACCCGCTCGTACCGCTCGTGCATGTGGAACTGCCGCTCTTCCTCATACTGGAAGTATGGGCTGACAGGAATCGGGATCCCGAATGGCCCCAAGTTGTAGCCTTCGGTGATACCGACGCAACCGGTCTGGGCAACGGCCCCCAGAAGCAGCGCCATTCCCGTCAACGATTTCCAAAGCGAATGCGACATGGATCAGATCCTCAGCACCACTGGTGTCGATGCATTAGCCGGGAGACGCGGGAGCGGCGGGTCCATCCTGCCTGGGATCATGTGATCGCCAGACCGCTCCTTGTTACCCAGAATCCTTCCGGGTTCGTTTCCCTAGGGGTTGTTATCGATGGGAAGGTAGGTAGAACTTGCGGGTTTTTATCGTTAAACCACGAAAACCGGCTCTTTCGATCCCAACGATCGTAGCTAGCATTCCTTCTAGATCCCAATCTTGCTGGGGTTCCTCGCCAATTCCCCTTCGCGAAAGCTCGCCAAAGGAGATTCGACCGTCATGCCCCAACCGCTCGACTCTTCCCGGCAAATCCTTCGCGACAGGCTGCGATCCCAGATGCCGGTCTGCCGGCAGTGGATCTACATGGACCATGCAGCGGTTGGACCACTGACCGCTGCGGCTCACGAAGCGATCGGCCAGTGGTCCCGACAGGCGCTGGAGCAGGGGGATGTTTGTTGGCCCCAGTGGTCGGCTGGGGCGGGGCGACTGCGGCAGCAGGGAGCCCAATTGCTGAATGTCCCGGTCGATGAGGTTTTCCTTATTCCCAATACATCGACCGGAATCAGTTTGCTGGCCGAAGGCTGGCGCTGGCGTGCGGGGGAATCGGTCGTCCTTGCCAGCAATGAGTTCTCCAGCAACCGCCTCCCCTGGGAGCACCTGAAGCGACGGGGGGTGGAGGTGCGGCTGGTGGAAGCTCCTGAAAATGGCGAACTCTCCGTCGAATCGATCCTTCAAGCGATCGACACCACGACGCGCTGGGTGGCGATCAGTTGGGTTGGATACCTCAGCGGCTATCGCATCGACCTGAGCCGGTTGTGCGAAGCGGTCCATGGTCGAGGGGCTCTGCTGATGGTCGATGCGATTCAGGGCCTAGGAGTCTATCCGCTGGATGTCGCCCAGATCCCGATCGATTTCCTGGCCGCCGACGGTCACAAGTGGATGCTTGGGCCTGAAGGCATTGGCCTGGCCAGCATTCGCATGGAGTGCCTGGAGCGACTCGATCCAGTGCTGGTCGGTTGGGGAAGTGTCGTGCACCGGTGCGCCCCCGCGCTCAGGTGCAACTGTTGCAAGACCACCTCCACCGGAGCATGTGCGACGCGAGAGCAATAATCACACAACGGATTGCGAACAAGGCAGACGCCGGCCGCACACCCTCCGTGGCCCTCCCGCAATTACAAGAGGCCAAGCAAGTAACCTGTGGATCGTCGCCGCCGGCATTAAGTATTAAGGGCAACTGTAATAATGAAAGGAAGATAGGTTTTAACAAGAAGGCACAATCTTGCTGTGTATCACCGCCGTCACCCACGGCGCCATCATCGCCGGCGTCATTGC
>JBJSWM010000047.1:0-4401 GCA_046085865.1 Pirellulaceae bacterium | reverse complement strand
TCCAACGACGCGAAACTGCTTCGCGAAGAGATCGCCTGCGCCTTTCCTGACCAGATCGATCGCTATGATCGGATGGTCGCTGCGCTGGTCGGCAAGAAACGCGCGAGCTGACGATTCGAAATCTTTTTGGCTGAGATCATCGTAGTCGACCAGCGCAGCGACCATCCGATCATAGCGATCGATCTGGTCAGGAAAGGCGCAGGCGATCTCTTCGCGAAGCAGTTTCGCGTCGTTGGAAAAACTCAGGGTGACACCTGGAAACGCGATCTGCGATCCTACCTGCGGGGCCAAATCGAAATCTTCCCAGCGGAATCGCAGTTGTCGCAGCAGTTTGGCTAGCGGCCCGCGCTTGGTGCCGCGAGGAGTGAAGTTGGTCAGCGCGTGAAGCCCAACATCAAAATTGCGTCGGTGCATTCGGTAAAACGAATTGAGTCCACCGATGGTCGTGTGCCGCTCCAGAATGCAAACCTGCTTCTGGTAGTTGGCCAGCCGTATTCCAGCGGCCAATCCCGACATGCCGGCACCGATGATGATCGTATCGTACATCAATCCACCGCTCCGGCCCGGTCTGTTGTCGCTCAGGTCGACTTCACCAAGTCCCGCATCTTCGGTTCCAGGTACTCCACCGTGCTGGCCATGCTGGCAAGCCGAGGATACTCCTCTTCGGGAATCTGGACTCGATGCCGCTTGCGAAGCTCCATGACGATGTCAAGAAAATCCATGCTGTCCAGCTCCATCTGCTCCCGGAAAGACTTGGCGTCTTCCAAATTGGAGAGATCCTCGTCTGGGGCGATTTCACTGAGGATATCGAGAATTTCGTCGCGAATTTCAGCAGGCGTCATGGGCTAACTCTTCACTCCTAATGCTCGGACGGATCAAACTTTCGGACGATGACGACCGAATTGATCCCTAGCATACCGAAAGAATTGTTCAGAATGTAGTCGACCCCCGATAACTTCTTGGGACTTCCGGCCACCAATCCGGGGAGTTCGCACTCGGGATCCAGCTGATCCAGGTTGATCGTGGGGTGGCAGTATCCGTCCTGGAAAGATGGGAGGTTTCCAGCGAGTTCAAGAGCGCCGGCGGCCCCCATGGCATGGCCGATGAAGCTTTTGGTGTTGTTGAAATGGGTGCGTTTTGAACTGGCGAAGACTTCGCGAAGAGCGGCGCATTCTTGGGCATCGCCGCTGGTCGTCCCAGTCGCATGGGTGCTGACAATATCGATCTGCTCCGGCTCCAATCCAGCCCGCCCCAACGCTAGCCGAACGCATTCTGCCTGCCGCTGCGGGTTGGGTAGCACGAAGTCGGTGGCGTCGGTATTCATGGCATACCCAACCAGCTCGGCAACAATCTTGGCCCCACGGGCGCGGGCATCGGCAAGCCGTTCCATGACGAAGATACAAGCACCTTCGGAAACGACGATGCCATTGCGATGCTGGTCGAACGGACGCGATGCTTTCGTAGGATCGTCGTGGGACGCCAAAGCCCCCTGCGATTTGAAGCTGGCAAAAATGCCAAACGTGTGAATGCTTTCCGAGACACCACCAGAGAGAGCCAGATCGCACTCACGCAGACGCAACATCTGGGCCCCCTGGATCAATCCAGCGTTCCCGGCAGCGCACGCCGCGCCGATCGTGTAATGGGGACCGGTCACTCCCAGATTCAGCGCCACCTCCCCAGCCGGATTGTTGGCGACGGTTCTGGGATTGTGATGGTGCGACCAGAACTGAGTGTCGTAGTCGTACTGCTTGATGTTGTAAATCTCGTTTTCTGTCTCCACATTCCCGTGCTCAGTGACCCCCAGATAGATCCCCACTCGAGATCGATCCACCTGAGCCCAATCGATGCCGCTTCTTGCAATCGCCTCGGCCGCCGCCCAGATCCCCACGGCACCTGCTCGCGTACCCCGACGCGCATCTTTCTTCGTCTGGTACTTTGTCACTTCAAAATCACACACCCCCGCCAGCGTGGCCCCCACATAACGGATCTCGTAAGGGCGCACACCCGATCGCCCCTCCAGCAAACTGGCTCGGTACGTCTCCAGGTTGTTCCCTGTGGGCGCCGTCAGTCCGACGGAGGTGATGACGATCCGTTGATCGTCGGACAAGTGTCGCGTGGCATCAGAGGGAGGCATATCGGCAACTGCTCAGCTTTTGCAACATTCGATCGAGGCAACCACAGAGGAACCAACCGCGATTCAACATCCGGAATCACTTCCAACCATGGCCCTTGGTCTCCTCCTGGAGCGTTTCTGGTGGCCATTGGTAGCCCAAGCCGACGCCTTCCAACAACTCAGTCGGAACCACACCCCCTCGAATCCGGAACATGGGACGGTACTTCGCCTCCCAAAGCTGATTGCCCGCCGGACAATACTGACGACCATTCCCCTCCACCACACTGACTTTGGGAAGATGAGCCGCTAGGGAGGCGGAATGAAGGAAGGAAGCACCGATGCAGGTCAGGTCCTGGACGGCGACGAACATGCCATAATGCTGCGCAGCGGCGGCCATGAGAATCGATTCGGTCTGCCCTTTGCATGCCTTCAGGGCAATCCCGCTATAACCCAGCTTGCGCGCCAACTGAAGGCTCTCTAGATCGATCAGCGATTCATCAATCACGACCGGCTTCAGCCGTCCGACGCGATGCATCGTCATCCCCTTCTTCGCACTCAGATGACGACTGGTAGGCTGCTCGATGTACTGCAATCTAGCGTGAATCGACCGACTCAAGCGATCCACCCGCTCCAGAAAATCAATCACATAATCCTCATCCGCACAGCATTCGTTGAAATCGAGCGAATAACGCCACTCGCGCGTCGAACTTTCCGCCGTGGCAATCCGATCCACTTCCACCACGCGGCCAACATCCCAGTCGAGATCGGTACCCGAAAGTTTGATCTTCAGGTGCGACAAACCCTCTCGGCGTATCCACTCTTCGAGGGTCTCCGGGAGCCCATCGGACACCGGCTTGGACAATTCGCCAGAACTGAGCGGATCGAGGGCTCCGACTAAGTGATAGAGCGACAGCGTCGGCTTTGGCTTGGAAAGAACTTTCCCTTCCCAGCCGACCCCTGCAAATTCTTGTCCCAGCCATCGGGACAGATCGCCATCCAGAAATTCCGGCTTAAAAATGTCAAAGCTACTGACTCCATGCAGCCTACCGAAGGCATCATGCACCGCAGCGTCAATCGGGGAGGCGGCCAGCAGAATCGCCAAATCCGGTATCGGTTCGGGAAGTTTCAGTTGCTCTTGCAACTCCCTGGCCATGCTCTTGGCTTCACGCTGCAGGTGGAGGCCAAAATCGAGCGGGTGGCCGGTGAGGTCCCAAGAAGGAGCCGCTGCGATCAGTCGGTCCGAGAGGGTTGCCACCACTCTGGTCACCAGTTCCGCCGGTACCAGCTTGCTGGGCCAAGCCCAAGCGGTCCCAAGCGTCATCTCTCCGATGCCGTAACTTCGCTTCCGCCCCCCTTTGACGACCACCGCCAAGACGCAACGCTGGACCTGGACCTCCTGCACAACGCGGCCGCCGAATTTGATCGGAACGCGGTACGCAAACGATTCTCGGCTACCAATCGCTTCTGCAATTCGAATATCGGTTGTCTTGGTCACGCCTCACCCGGCCGCCATCCGTAAGCGGTCATTGCCCTTCGTCGATCCAGCCCTTGCGCAACGCGAGCAACACTGCCTGCGTCCGGTCGCTAACGCCCATCTTTTTCAGAATCTTCTGAACGTGCTCCTTCACCGTTTCGCTGCTGATCCCCAACTCCTCAGCGATCACGCGATTGGTAGAGCCCTTGGACATCCTCTGCAGTATACTCTGCTCACGCGTTGTCAGGGGGGCCTCAGGATGCATCACCCTGCGACTAGAGCGCTTTCCCTCACGCGCACGGACCATCCAATCCGAAGGCCATAGTTTCTGTCCGCTGTGGATGCGGGTCAAGCCAAACTCCAAGGCATCGATCGAATCGCTTTTTTTTAACCACCCCGCAGCTCCGGCTTCGATCGCCGTTTGGATCCATCCCAAAGAATCGAAGACCGAGTAAATCAAAACCGGCACCGAAGGGATCTCGGCGGTGAGTTTGCGGAGCGATGAGAAACCATCTTCATCTGTGCGATGCAGTTCCATCAAAACCACATCCATCGCCGAACGATGCGACTGCACCAACCCCAAGTCGCTGATGTGGCCTGCCATCACAAAGCGATCTCGATTCAAAAGTCGGCCAAGGCCATGGAACACAAGTGGATCTTCGTCGATCACCAGGATTCGAATCGGCATGAATCATCCACCTTTTCAGCTCAAAACACTCGAACCAGTGATCATCTGTCGTGCCGCGCGTCTTTTTCTATCTGGTTAAGCGAATCCCGCAGGACCTTCCTGAACGGTTCACTCCAAGCCACTCCC
>JBJSWM010000046.1:0-4829 GCA_046085865.1 Pirellulaceae bacterium | reverse complement strand
TTACCTGTTTTCGTAAGGACGAGTGGACAGCGGATCACTGGGTTGAGGCGCACGAGTCAAAAGGAAGTTAGTTGTAGGGGTCAAAGCCATGTTGCAAGCAGTAGTATCGAAGGTAGTTAGCCGATTTGTTCGTGATGAGCGTGGAGCCACCATGCTTGAGTACGGATTGCTCGTAGGTCTCATTGCGATTGTTGCGATTGCTGCAATCGGAGCCTTGGGTGGTAGTCTGAGCACGTTCTTCACCGACACGACCGCAGAGCTCAACAAGGTCTAGTGGTTTGTTTGGGATTCATCAAGGCGGTCGGATTGCCGATGCATCGACCGCCTTTTTTATTTGCTTATATTCGATGACCTTGTGGGAAGCTGATTTTCGTTGCCATCTTTGGTTGCTTTGAGCAATTGGTGAAAGGTTTTCGATGAACTGGTTTAAAGGTTCTGCAAAGAATAAGGGTGGTGTTGATGGGGTGGTTAGTGCCTCCGCCATCCCGGGGGAAGGCTCGCAAGGTGATGAGCTTCAAGAGGCTTGTGCCTCTGGCCAAGCGGCACAAAGTCCTCCTGTGGATGAGGCGGTAGCTTGGTTAACGTCCCTGGAATCCAAGGCGAATCCAAAGCTCGTGGCGCTCAAGAGGCAGTTGCATCAAAAGGTGGTTAGCAACTTGGATATCGGATCGATGGCAAGGTGGAATCCTAGCACATTGAGGGTTGAGGTGCGCCGGAAAACCGAAGCGGTCTGCGCTACGGCCGACCTTGAGGGTTTGCAGGTCGATCATGCGACGTTGGTCGATGAAGTTATGGATGAAGTGTTCGGGCTGGGGCCTCTTGAGGCACTTCGTGCGGACCCTTTGGTTTCGGACATTATGATCAATGGTCCAAAGACTATCTATGTCGAGCGTTTGGGTCGAATGTTTAGAACGCCGATCATTTTTCATGATGACGAACATTTGGTACAGATCATCCAGCGTATTGTAGCTGAAGTCGGCCGTCGGATCGACGAAACCACCCCAATGGTTGACGCTAGATTGGCCGATGGCAGTCGTTTGAATGCTGTGATCGCCCCTTTGGCTTTGGACGGCGCGCTTGTTTCGATTCGAAGGTTTGGTTCCAAACCACTGACTGCCGACCGATTGATTGCAAACCAGTCAATCACTTCGGAAATGGTTCAGTTTTTGCAGGCTTGTGTAAAAGCCCGCATCAATATGCTTGTCTCTGGTGGGACGGGCAGTGGAAAGACGACGCTTTTGAATTGCCTATCGGGCTACATCCCTGAATACGAGCGCGTGGCAACGATTGAGGATGCTGCGGAATTGAGATTGCAGCAACCGCACGTTGTAAGAATGGAGACCCGCGTCGCCAACGTTGAGGGAAATGGCGCGGTTACCGCCCGCGACTTGGTGAAAAATGCGCTTCGTATGCGGCCAGACCGAATCATCATCGGTGAGTGTCGAGGTCCGGAGGCTCTGGATATGCTCCAGGCGATGAACACTGGACACGAGGGAAGCTTGACGACGATTCACGCGAACACCTCCCGCGATGCGGTTAGCCGATTGGAGATGATGGTGGGAATGGCCGGTTTTGATCTTCCTATCTGGGTCATTCGCAAACAGGTGGCTTCGGCGGTCCACATGGTTGTTCAGGTGAATCGATTGCCAGGTGGTGTTCGGAAAATCACCCGAATCTCTGAGATTACTGGGATGGAAGGAGATGTCATCAGCATGCATGACATTTTTGAGTTCAAGCAGATGGGGCTCAACGAAGACATGGTTGCCAAAGGGCAGTTTTGGGCAACGGGCCTTCGTCCGGTGCTCTTGGACCGTTTGGCGGCTTATGGTGTCGAAGTTCCGGTGGAATTATTTGAGCGACGTATGCTCATGGATTGCAAAGGGAGAGTATAGGGATGTTGTACCTTTGGATTTCTATGGCTTTTTTCGCTGGCTTTGCATTGGTTGCAGGCGTGAATTTTTTCATGGTTGAAGTGATCGAGGATCGACGCAAAAACAGCGCAGAGAAGGCCAAAGAGGAGATGAGGCTCCGGAATGCAGAACGTGCACGGCTGGAGTTCAATTCCAAAGACGCTCAGCAAAAGGCGGTCGCACAGATCGCTCAGTACTATGAAAATCCCTCGCTTTGGGCTAAGTGGAGATTGATCGTCTCTCAGTCGGGCATCGTTGGAGTTAAGCCTGAGGCGTTTATCGCCATGGCCTTCTGTATTGCCATTCTGTTCGGAGCGTTGATTGGATTTGCCGTGAAAAACGTTTCGATCGGTGTACTAGGGGGGATGGCCTTGGGAGCGAGTCCATTTCTTTATGTGATGGCCAAACGCAAAAAACGTCAAAAGCAACTCTTGGCCCAACTCCCCGACGCTTATGAAATGCTCGCTCGTGTGCTACGGTCAGGGCAGACGGTTAGTCAGGCGATGCGAGCGATTGCGGACGAATTTTCATCTCCTATCGCAGAAGAATTTGCTTATTGCTGGGAGCAGCAAAACCTCGGATTAACCCCTGAGTCTTCGCTGAAGGAACTGGCAAAGCGAACCGGCGTTTTGGAAGTCAAAATCTTTGTGGTTGCTCTAACGATTCACTCCAGTTCTGGCGGGAATCTATCCCAATTGCTCAACAAGCTCTCTTTGGTGATCCGAGATCGCCAGAAAATGCGTGAAAAAGTGATGGCTTTAACCGCAGAAGGTAGGATGCAAGCCTACATGATGATCGCCTTGCCGATCGGAATCGCTGGCATTCTGACGTTGATGAGCCCGGGTTATCTCTCTCCGCTGTGGGAGTTCAAGGCTTTGGTTGTATGCACCTTGCTTTGGATGGGAGTCGGGTACTTTTGGATGCAACGCATTATCAATTTTGATCAATGAGGTAAGTCATACATGGACATGTCAGCAATTTACTATATCGTCACTGCGGTAGTCTTGGCACTGGGATTGTTCTACTTCCTTGCCCATGGCAGCGAGGGTTCTGGGAAAACCGGTGCCAAAGCCAACGATTTGAAGCCGGGGGAATCCCCGTTCCAACGCGATGTTCGCAAGAGGGTCGATAAGCTCGATCAGAAAGAGCAGATGCGACAGCGGTTGATACAAGCTGGGTTCTATGGACGCAATGCGTTCTTCTGGATGTCCGCATCCAAAATACTCTCATTCGTCGTGCCGTTGCTGGTCGCTCTGGGGGTTTCTACTGTCACTAAATTACCTATCAAGACCACGGGTATCGTTGCCGTTGCTGTCGCAATTGCTGGAATCATAGGCCCTTCTTTCGTACTCGATAAACTCAAAGGAAAAAGGCAGCGATGCATTCGCAGGGCTATCCCCGACGCTTTGGACATTCTGAGTATTTGCCTTGAAGCAGGCATGAGTTTGCCATCGTCACTGGCCCGGGTATCTCAAGAGTTAGCCACGGCTCATCCCGAATTGGCCCTGGAGTTGGCCATCGTTGATCGGGAAACTCGGATGGGACGAGGAGTCGGTGAGTCGATGCGATCCTTGGCAGATCGATTTGATCTGGAAGAACTTCGGAGTATGTCAACGGTCATTGTTCAAGCTGAGAAATATGGATCTAGCCTTTCGGACGCGATGGACGTGTTTGCAGCCTCCATGAGGCAAAAACGAATGTACGCCGCAGAAACACTCGCCCAACAAGCCGTTGCTAAAATCCTCATTCCAACGGTGATTTGTATCCTGCCGGCCCTCTTCGTCGTGACCATGGGCCCTGCAGCGATCATGATTTATCGAGGACTTATCAACCGATGATTGCTCCTAACTCATCTGACAGACGGTTTTCCAAAGGCCCAGCGTTTCGGCCTGGACGATTAACTTCGGCAAGGCGAGGGGCCGCTCTGATGGAGTTTTCCATCAGTATCCCAATCATGCTGCTTTTGACGATCGCCGTCTTCGACTTTGCAAAAACCAGTTATTTTCGGTTCGTTGTCGCTGATGCAGCAGGTGCTGCCAGTCGCTACGCCGCCTTCAATCCAGTCACCTCCGTTTCGCTCCATAGCTGGACCACCGAATTGGAAAATGCCGCTCGTAATACCGTGGTGGGATCCGCGTGGATATCCCCTTCGGCGTTGGTTGTCTGCGCCCCAATCATCGAGCAGATATCTACGGTAGAAACACGGATCACAGTAAAGGTCCAGTACGTCTATCACTTGAACCTTTGGTGGCCAGGTTTGCCAACCCAAGCGACCGTATCAAGCCAAGTTGCTGTGATCCAAGCTGGGTAATCCTTCCTTTTTTAAGTCGAGAATAATCAAGGGGTAATTTCAGATGGATTGGTTTAGTGAATCAGAGTCGTTGAATTTCGAATTGTGGGAGCAACGCTTGGCCTTAGAAGCACTGCGTCGCACTCGTGGGGATATTCCTGCCGCAGCGGAACTGATGGGGATCTCACGCGCTTCGCTTTATCAAAAAATCAGAAACGGCTTGATCAACGTCGACTTGGATTCGTTCAAGTTCGCTCCTGAATCTGAATTTGCGACGTAACCCAATCCATCTTGCGATTGGACCCATCTCAAAAAAAGATATCCAGCACGGATCGGCACGCGAAGCAAATCAAATCGCAATCCCGCATGATTTCGGGAAATTATTCGCAGGTTTTTTTCTGCGGAAACCAGCGTTTTTGCTGGGATTTGCTGTTCTGGACCCCTTTTTATCCTGAAGTTAGCCCTCGTGGTATGGGCTGCCCTGGGGTTTGGCACGCTGCTTGCAATTACCTGTTTTCGTAAGGACGAGTGGACAGCGGATCACTGGGTTGAGGCGCACGAGTCAAAAGGAAGTTAGTTGTAGGGGTCAAAGCCATGTTGCAAGCAGTAGTATCGAAGGTAGTTAGCCG
>JBJSWM010000045.1:0-9113 GCA_046085865.1 Pirellulaceae bacterium | reverse complement strand
TCCAGGCCGAATCGATCCCGCCTTCGGCGGTCCGTCATGGTGTCCCGCGATCCAAGCAGGCAGACCCAGTCGACCTGCTATCGCTCCGATGGCTCTGGTTCTTTGGAGCTATTGGGATGATGGTGGTCGTCGGAGGGCTTTGGCTTTGGGCCGGTAGTCGATCGACGGAGGATGGAATCATCCTGGCTCATCGGGGTGCCGCTGCCGTTCGTCCGGAAAACACGCTTGCCTCTTTCGACAAGGCATGCGAGGACCACTCGGATTATGTCGAGCTCGATGTGCAGGAGACGGTAGATGGCCAGGTGGTTGTCATGCACGACAGCGACTACATGAAGATCGCTGGAAACCCGCTAAAGGTTTGGGAAGCGAAACTAGAACAGCTCACCCAAATCGACATCGGGACACGTTTTTCTCCCGCCTACAGCGACCAGAGAACTCCATCGCTCAAACAAGCGTTGCAGTTGTGCAAAGGGCGATCGAAAGTGGATATCGAACTGAAGTACTATGGCCATAATCAGCGCCTGGTTGAACGGGTGATCGAGATCGTCGAAGAGGAAGGCATGGAGGATCAGGTGATTTTGATGTCGCTGCACCAGCCTTTTGTGGAAGCGCTAAAACGTTCCCGTCCCGAATGGACGGTAGGGTTGCTTGCCGCAGTGGCCGTCGGAGATCTTTCGAAAGTGCCTGCCGACTTTCTCGCGTTAAACACGCGAAGTATCAGTAGTGGTTTGATCGAACGAGCTCATCGGCGGGGGAAAATGGTCTACGTCTGGACGATCGACCATCCGGTACTCATGTCCTTGTATCTCGGGATGGGGGTTGACGGCATCATCACCAATCGGCCCGGAACCGCGCGACAGGTGATCGAGCAGCTACGGCAGTTGAGTCCCGCGCAAAGATTTCTGTTGAGCGTTTCGGTTCGACTGGGCCTGGTGCCTGCGGAAAGTTCGACCGACCTTTCTGAGGCAGGAGCTTGATCGGCTGGATGGCTTGTGAAATCTCTCGCGGTCAGCATTTTTCGCATCCATCGAATTGGATTGGCGAGGACCAGTGAACACACTGTGCCCATTAGCAGGGAACCGCTGCTTTTCGGAGGCGTGGAGGGTTTTGCAGCTTCCTGGTTCCCCGCAGCGGGTGCGCAGGAGCAAATCATCGAATTCGGCCGGGGGATGCGACCGGTGGATGGATCGACGTTGACCTGCTTGCCTGTTGGAAGAATAATCGAGGCATGGGACGCATCCTTCTTCTATTTTGGTTCGCTCTCTCTACCTTGGCCGGTGAGAGTCTTTGCTGCTGTGCCCTGAAAGATTGGCTCAGCGCCGGTGCGAAATCCAGCGCAGCAGCCTTGCGCGAGATGCCTCGCAGCTGTTGCAAGAAGCAAGCCGAAACGACTTCCACTCAGGATGAAGTCCCTTCCACCAAGACCTTCCCCGGGCCCTGCTCGTGCACCTACTGCCCACCGATCGCTCTCTCGAAAGGGGCGGGAGAGAGTCCGCAGGCGATTCTTCTGGAGGGATTGCGAGGGCAGTGGAGTCATTTTCTGCCCCAGGTGTCTGAAAGCCTGAAGTGGATCGAGGCTGTTTCTTCGACGGGACGGGTGCAACGCTCGGCCCCTGATCCAATGGGTGGCCGCACGCTTTGTCGTCTCTATTGCACGCTGCGCTGTTGAACCTCGTCGGATTCTTCTGATGTCGACCAGGTTGGCTGGCTGAGCGGAAAGCCAGCAGGAAGGTATTTCGCGCGATCGATGATTCTAGCGGCGCGATAGCGCCGGAGATGGCGCGGAGTCCTTCATCTAGGTTCAATCGATCCATCATTTACTTTGTGTCTGAACACATCGGGAGGGATACCATGAAAAGGCATTGCGAGTTCAAGCCATTTGCCATCGCCCTGCTCTGCCTGCTGGGCTGGACCGGTGGGTGCCAGCACCAGGAGACGGCGTTGGAAGGGAAGGCGTCGGTGGCACCGGTTACGTCCACCAGCAAAAAATCGGAGGTTGCAAGCGCAGAGGAGGAGCATGCGCACAAGCCCTCGGCGCACGGCGGCATCATCGTGCCGATCGGAAGCGATAGCTACCATGCCGAGGCGGTTTTCGAGCAAGGAGGGACTCTGCGTCTCTATACACTGGGGCGCGATGAAGCGCAGGTGATGGAGGTGGATGAGCAGACGCTGCAGGGATTCGTAAGGCAGGAAGGGATGCCAGACGCTCAGGCGATCCAACTGGCCCCAAGCCCCCAAGCGGATGATCGAAAGGGAAAGACTTCGCTCTTCATAGGAACGCTACCGGAATCGATGGTGGGGAAGAAAGTGGAAGTCACCATTCCATCGATCCGAATCGGGGAGGAGCGATTTCGACTTGGGTTCCAGTCCGTTCCGGATTCCAGCGATCACCGGAATTCCAGTGACCACCAGATGCCAGCGAAGGTAGCAGACGACAAGGAGAAGAATCTCTATCTGACACCTGGAGGGAAATACACGCAGGCTGATATCGAGGCCAATGGCAATCAAGTGGCTTCCGCCAAGTTCGCCGGCATCAAGGCCCAGCACGATGTCAAGCCTCAGTCGGGTGATGCGCTTTGTCCGGTTTCCATGACGAAGGCCAACTCGAAGTTTTCGTGGGTGATCGACGGCAAGACCTATGAGTTCTGCTGCCCACCCTGCGTCGATGAATTCGTCGCGATGGCCAAGGAGAACCCTGAAAAGCTGTTGCCACCCGAGGCGTATCGGAAGTGATGATCGCGACTCCCTTTAGGATTTGGATGCCACCTGGTGGATCGTTCGGTTCACCAGGACAGTTGGGAGGCTTGCCCGCTCTTTTGATACGAAGAGGGGTCAGGTGTGTGTGTTCGAGGGGGAGTGGGCCGATCGCGATGGGAGATGGGAGCGGAATTCATCGGCAGGGAGGGCAGGAGATGGCGAGGGGTGACTTGAGAAGTGCCGTTGCTTCATGGGTTGGCTCACGAAGGGAGATGGTGTGGTGACGAGGCATGTTGACGGGAGTTTGTTCGTCGGGAGATGCCTGAATCTGGTTTGCATTTTGGTTTTCTTGGCATCTTCGTTGTCCGATGCAGTGGCTCACGAAGGCCATGCTCCACTGCCATCGAAAGGGGCTGTTGTCGATTTGGATCGAGGACGGATCCAGCTCAGTCGCAAATCTCGAGAGGCCCTCGACATTCGGACGGCGTCTATTCAGCAGGGCTCTTCGATCGATTCGTTGCTAGCCAGCGCGACGGTGGTCGCTGCGCCAACGGGGCGAGCGTTTGCGGTCAGTCGACTTCCTGGTCGTGTTGCCACGCTGCATGTCCGTCCTGGGGATCCAGTTGAGGCTGGCGACTTGCTAGGGGAGGTATTGAGTCCGGAGGTTGAACGTTTGCACCTGGAGGCGCGGGAATCAGTCAATGAGCTGGAGGTGGCTGATCGACTTTACCGGAGCGTACGAGATGCGGGGGGAGCCGTTGCGGAACGCGACGTTCTGGCAGCTGAAGTCGAGGTGCAGCAAGCCCGCAATGCACTCGATTTAGTTCAGACAAAATGGCTTGCATTAGGCTTGCCACCAGAGACGCTGCGTCAGATTCTGGAAGGGGTGCCGACGAAGACTCCCCTGCTTCCCGTCACCGCTCCTATTGCCGGAACTTTGTCTCATGCGGAACGATCGATCGGAGGGGTGATCGATCCTGGTCAGCCACTCTTTGAACTGATCGACCTAACGACCGTCTGGATTCGACTGGGTGTGCTGGAGAAGGACCTGATGCGCGTCCGGGAGGGGCAGCAGGTCGAGGTGCAACTGGCCGCATTTCCTAAAGAGAAAATTTCAGGAGAGATCGCCGTCGTCGGAAAATCGCTGGCGGAGTCCGATCTGCTCAATGAGGTTTGGGTGGTGCATCCCAACCCTTCAGATCCCGTTCGTCGCCTGCTGCCTGGGATGACGGGGAGCGCGAGGATTGCGGTCCCTCGTGCCACTGAAACCTTAGTGATTCCAGCGAGCGCACTGGTCGACCACGGTACCGACCGATTCGTGCTGGTTGAGGAGAGTCAGGCCAAAGAGGCCTCGGAGTATCGGAGGACCAGCGTGGAGGTGGTGGCGGAGTCCTCCACGGTGGTTGAAGTGCAATCCAAGGATCTCTACCCAGGTGACATGGTTGTCTCGCAGGGCGCCCAGCAGCTTGGCGTCTTCTTCCTCCCCGGTTCCGCCAGGATTTCGCCGGCATCGGCTCGAACCATCGGTCTGAAACTTGGCGTCGTGAAACCGCAATCGATCGATTCGGTCATTTCTCTGCGGGCCACCGTCGACCTACCATCCTCGCAGCGAGGGACCGCGGCGGCTCGGCTGCCTGGCGTTCTCGTCGGGCTGGATGTGCAAGTCGGCCAGACCGTCCAGGCAGGGAATATCCTGGCGCATGTCTTCAGCATGGAGTTCCTCGATCTGCAGTTGAACTTGTTGAAAGAGCAACTGGCCAACGACTTGGCAAGCCGCGAACTGGCGAGGCTTCGAGAGGCGACGCAGGCGATCCCGAGAAGGCGGTTGATCGAGACGGAGGCGAGGGTGGCGGCTTCTGCAAGTCGTCGTGAGAGTGTGCGAAGGGAATTGGAATTGGCAGGCCTGGAAGCATCGAGCATCGAGTCGCTTATCCAGACAAGATCGATCCAGCCCACACTGCCGATCGTCGCTCCTATCTCCGGTGTGGTGGTGTCGCTGGATCGAGTGATCGGGCAGGCGCTGCAGGCGGACGAGAAGTTGTGCGAGTTGCACCAAAGTGGCAGGCCATGGATTGAGAGTTACGCACCAGAGAGCCTAGCGCCCACTTTGTCGCCGGGCCAACGGGCAAGGATCCGATTTCCAGGACTTAAGGACATGGTTCTTACCGGCCGAGTGGCGCGCCAAAGCGACGTCATCGATCCGGATCAGCGAGGGATGGATTTCTGGATTGAATTGGATGAAGATCCACCGGTTCCTTTGAGATACCGCCAAGTAGCGCAAGTTGCCCTGGCTCTCCAAAGCAACTCCCCCGCGCTCGCGGTTCCTGTTTCGTCGATCGTTCGCGAAGGAAATCGAACCTTCGTCTTCGTCAAACATGCCGCCACCTACGATCGCCGGGAAGTCCAGTTGGGGCGGATTGACGATCGCCACGCTGAAGTGATTTCCGGACTGCGAGAAGGGGAGTTGATCGCAATGACGGCCGCAGAGGAATTGAATGCCGCCTGGATGTCGGTGCGATAGGAGCAGACATGCTGGATTTTTTGATCGCTTGGTCTCTTCGGAATCGGTGGCTGGTGCTCCTTTTGGCCGTCGTCGTCACGGTCGTAGGACTGTTTCGCCTGCAAAAGATCCCCGTCGATGTTTTCCCCGATCTGAATCGACCGACAGCCACCTTGCTGACCGAGGCACCAGGTCTGGCGCCCGAGGAAGTGGAAGCTCTGGTGACTCGACCGCTGGAGTATCAGCTGATTGGAGCCACTGGAGTTCGTCGTGTTCGATCGTCTTCGGGAATCGGTCTCTCGGTGATTTCGGTCGAGTTTGAGTGGGATACGGAGATCTATCGAGCCCGCCAGATGGTTTCCGAAAAGATCCAGCTAGCTAGGGATCGACTTCCATCCGATGTAAGGATCACCTTGGCGCCGATTTCTTCCATCATGGGGGAGGTGATGATCCTTGGATTGCGTCCCGTTCGAGCGGCTGATTCGGAGTCCGAACGGTTGGAACAGGCGATGCGATTGAGGACACTTTGTGAGTTTACCGTACGCAACCGTTTGCTGGCGGTCGATGGGGTTTCCCAGGTGACCGTCATGGGAGGGGTGCTGCGTCAATTTCAGGTGATCACCTCTCCCGAACGCTTGGCGGCTGCAGGGGTGACTCTGGATCAGTTGATTACGGCGACTGAGCGATCCAATGGGATTGCTGGGGGCGGCGTCATGGAGCGGCAGCAGGAGGAATCGCTGATCCGAATCCGTGCCCAAAGTGTCTCTCTGGACGAGATCGCCAAGACCCCGGTTGTCTGGCGTCAAGAGAGAGCTTTGCGCATCGAGGATGTCGCGGATGTCCGATTTGGCGGGCCGGTGCGACGTGGCGATGGAGGGGTGAGAACGCGAGGGCTGGATGGTGTGACCGGTGGCGATGCGGTGATCCTGGCAGTTCAGAAGCAGCCGGGTGCCAACACACTGCAATTGTCCCCTCGTATCGATGCTGCTCTCGACTCCCTGCAGAAGGAACTGCCACCCGATGTGACGATAGAGAAGCAGTTGTTTCGCCAAGCGGATTTCATCCAATCGGCGATCGACAATGTTGTCGAAGCGATCCGAGATGGCGCGGTCTGGGTTGCTGTCATCCTCTTGCTGTTTCTGGCAAATCTACGCACCAGTTTCATCACGTTGACGGCGATTCCCCTTTCCGTGCTCACCACCATCCTTGTTTTCGATTACCTGGGACTGACGATCAACACGATGACGTTGGGTGGGATTGCAGTGGCGATCGGCGAACTGGTCGATGATGCAATTGTGGATATCGAAAATATCTTCCGCCGCTTGAAAGAGAATCGCCAGGGCAGTCATCCCAAACCGTCCATGCAGGTGGTCTTGGAAGCATCCAGTGAGGTGCGGAATTCCATCGTCTATGCCACCTTGATCGTCTGTCTGGTGGTGTTGCCACTGTTCGTCCTTTCCGGGCTGGAAGGTCGAATGTTTGCCCCGCTGGCGCTCGCCTACGTTGTCTCCCTTTTCGCTTCGCTAGTCGTCTCCCTGACCGTCACCCCGGCTCTTGCTTCCGTACTGCTCCCCTCCGCGGTATTCCTGAATCGTCCCAACGACTCGCTGTTCGTGCAGTGGCTGAAGTGGATCGATGAGAAGGTAGTTCGATGGTCCCTTCGGCATCCACGCAAAATTCTGATCACCGCTGCTCTTCTCGCCTTCGGCTCCAAATTCCTTGTTCTGGCGATGGGGTCTGAGTTTCTACCAAGCTTTCAGGAAGGAACATTGACGGTCAATGTGCAGACGCGACCCGGAACCAGTTTGGAAGAGAGCAAGCGAATCGCAGAGCGAACGGAGTCGCTGCTTTGGGAGATTCCCGAAATCGCATCGATCGCCAGAAGGACGGGACGCGCCGAGCAGGATGAGCATGCCGAAGGTGTCAACGCATCGGAGCTGGAAGTGCGTTTGGTGCCACACCAGAGGCCAAAGCCCGGTTGGGGGGCGGCGGTCCTGCGAGCCATTCCTGGGCTGCATCATTTGGGGGTTTTGACAATCGGCAGGCCGCACGGCCAAGTCATGGAGGACGTACGAGACCGTGTTGCGTATCTTCCCAATGTAGCGATGAACGTGGGGCAGCCGATTAGCCATCGTCTGGATCACGTGATGAGCGGTGTTCGGGCGCAGATCGCCATCAAAGTGTTCGGCGAGGATCTCCGGGAGATGATCGCCGCTGCGCACGATATCGAGCATGAGGTGGCGGAGGTACCAGGTGTGGTCGATCTCCAGGTGGAACCGCAGGAGAACGTCAAGCAGGTTCGATTGGAGGTCGATCGGAAGGTTGCGGCGGATTACGGCCTGACCCCGGGCGAGGTGGCAAGGCTACTGGAAACCGCCTACCGAGGCAAAAAGGTGTCGACCATTCTCGATGGCGATCGCTTCTTTGATCTGGTTGTTTGGTACGACGAAGCGACTCGTAGTGATCGGGAGGTCATTGGACAGACAATCCTCGATACTCCCTCTGGCCGGAAGGTCGCTCTCGCGCAGGTCGCTCGCGTCCTCGATGCTCGAGGGCCAAACGTCGTCCATCACGAGAATATGGAAAGACGCGTCGTGGTCAGTTGCAACGTCCAGGGCCGTGATCTTGGCAGCACCGTCGCACAGATTCGTGAGGCGATTGCTGAGGTGGAGAGCAATCTGAATCGTGGGGCAAGGCCGATGCGAATCGAACTAGGCGGGCAATTCGAAGCGCAGCAAGAGGCAAACAGGATGCTTTTCTGGCTTTTTTGGGCGGTGCTTCTGGGCGTCTTCCTCTTGCTCTGGAAGTGCCTTTCTTCCTGGGTTGCATCGCTACTAGTCCTGCTCATTCACATCCCCCTGGCGGCCCTTGGTTCGGTCGCTGCGTTGCTGTGGATGAACCGGCCCTCTTCCGAATCACTCGCCGCTGCCCCCTGGTGGCAGTGGCCGGAAGTATGGGCTTCCGCGACAACCCTTTCGGTCGCACACTGGGTTGGCTTCATCACACTGATCGGCATCGTCAGTCGCAACGGCATCATGATGATTGCCCACTACATCCACCTTCAGCGCCATGAGGGAGAGTCGTTCAGCGACGAAATGATCGTGCGCGGAACGCTGGAACGACTGACGCCGGTGCTGATGACAGCGCTGACGGCGATCCTGGGGTTGATCCCTCTGGCGCTCGGCGCTGGACAGACCGGCAAGGAGATTCTCCACCCGCTAGCGATTGTCGTCATCGGTGGCCTGATCGATGCCACGTTGATGGACCAAGTTGTCACTCCAGCCGCCTTCAAACTTTTCGGCCGGCATGTCTATCGCAAGCCGGAAAACTCAAGCCACTGAGCCTTGTTGTAAAAGAGTGGGTGGATCCGCGTCCGAATCCTTCTTCTCCAGGCTTCCATCACTCGCGACCTGCTGAATTGTCCAAGGAGTCTCGGGACTTGCTTGGTGGGTTAAGTGAAAGGCTGCAAGAAACGGGCGATTGTAGCGATTATTTGGGAAGGAATGGCAAATCACGGCTCTTCCTTCCCGATTTTTGCCCTTGAGGACGATATCGTATCTCTAATGAAATCCTCGACGCCAGGCAGTTTTTATTGCGGTGCCGGACGACAGCAAGGAGATATGAGACATGAAGTTACAGCCGCGCGGCAAGGGTACATTTGCATCACTATTCATCGCATTTCTTTCTGGCCGCACGTTTTTCAGCGTGACTCCCTTTTTGATTGCAGTCATCTGCCGTCTGGCAATCCCGAAGCCTTTTCGTTGGTTTGAATTAGTGTCAGTGACCCTCTTTCTGCTGCTCTGGCCCACCATCGAACTTGCGGTGCATCGTGTCATGCACGAGTGGACCTGGACAGCAACCCACAAACGGCACAAGCATCATCACGATCACCCCAACTCACTAGAGGTTTTCGGGA
>JBJSWM010000044.1:0-498 GCA_046085865.1 Pirellulaceae bacterium | reverse complement strand
TGCTGCCACTGGTCGTGGTCAAGGTGATATCGTCCGTATCCGTCCCGCCGTTGGCCCGGACACTGACAGCGGTGATCGGACCACCGGCCCGAATGTCGATCAAGCCATTGGCGTTCACTACATCCTGCAGGGTGATGCCGTTGGTCTCGACAATCCGAATCGCTCCAGCACCCGTGCTGTTTGCAACCAGCACTTCCGCTGTGGTCTGAATTGCATTCGCACCGCCAATCTCATTAGCGGCCGTCATCGAGAGAGTTTGAGCCGTCACCAAACTGTTGCTGTCGGTATCGGTGATTCCAGCGGCCGAACTGAGAGCGACATCCCCAAAGCCTGCCGCGTTGATCGTTCCAACCTCAATGCTGCCACTGGTCGTGGTCAAGGTGATATCGTCCGTATCCGTCCCGCCGTTGGCCCGGACACTGACAGCGGTGATCGGACCACCGGCCCGAATGTCGATCAAGCCATTGGCGTTCACTACATCCTGCAGGGTGATGCCGT
>JBJSWM010000043.1:0-2804 GCA_046085865.1 Pirellulaceae bacterium | reverse complement strand
CATGCGACTGGCTCCTTGGGACCGGCCTGTGGACCGACCGGAGCGCCGGGGGATATCTGTCAGCCCTTGGCGGCACCGGTTTTGATGCGGGATCCGCAGGAGTACATTTTCGACGGCGGTGATCGCTGGCCGAAGGTCGTCATCCAGGAAGGGGAGCGAGTGGCGGGACTGCAACCGGAAGACACCGTCGCCTACTACCAGGCCGATGGTGGCTGCATCCTGGTGGAGCCTGCATGTCGCGCGGCAATTTATGCGCCGAGATTTGCGGCTGTGCGCCGGATCGATGGCCCGCAGCAGCGAGATCACCGCGTCGCGGCGCAGGCGGCGTTGCTACCGGAGAACGCTTCCTCGCTGCGTGAGCGGCTACCGGCTCCCGCCATGCGTCAGCCGCTTCGAGCGGTGGCGGAAGACGGAGTGCTGCCGGTGGAGGCCTATCGAGACCGCAATCGGGGCGTTCCGGTCGACCGGGTTTTGCCGGTGGTGCTGATCGTCGACGCGTTGCTGCCCTTTGAAGACCTACAGCTCATTCGCACCGGAAAGCAGATCGAGACCGATGGTCCGCGATTGCAACGCGGCGCCCTGGCGGCGCAGGCCTGGGCGTCTGACGAACCGCTTCTGGTGATGATCGATCAGCAGCAGGCGATCGAATTGGACCACTTGACCCAGACGGCGACGACCACCTTCGCTGTCGAAGGGGAACCTTGGATTCGGATCTGCAAGGTTGCCTCCGAGCCAATGGCGGCTCCGGGTGATGAAGTGCATTTCACCATTCGCATCGACAACGTCGGCACCAAAGCCGCTCGTCAGGTCGTCGTTCTCGATTCGCTCCCTCCGCGACTGGAGTGGATCGAAGGGAGCCAGCAGGCAAGCATTCCAGTGGAGTTTGATACCTTGGAGAACGAAGCCGGTTCCCACACCCTTCGCTGGCGACTGAAGGAAGACCTTCCCGCCGGTGATGGAGGCATCCTTCGATTCCGTTGCCGCGTCCGATAGGGAAGACTTTTCCGATTCGATCGAAGGCTTCGGTCGCCAGGCGGCGGGGTCGTCCGACTTCTTAGGTCTCCTGGCGACCTTCAACGCGATTCGGAAGGGAATTTTTCAAGCCGCATCCAGGCGCAATCCGCTAAGTGAGAAGAGAAAGAACCGAAGAGTATCTCCTAGAGGGGCTCTTTGGCGTGGGGTGGGAGGGGTTGATTTCCCCCAGGGGGTTTTGGCGCCAGCCGCCCTCCGCCGATGCCCCGCGTGGTCCAACCCCACTCATCTTCGAAGGTCTGCAAGTCGCATGGAGTTGGAAGGATACCATCCTACGGATCGCCCTGCAGATCCAAGTCGTTCGTTCCCTTTTTCGACGCAAGCCGGCGATTCGGGGGCTTCGTGGCGCATCGATTCGGGGCACGAATTCCATCAGAGCTGGGACCGCGTCGTCACCAGTCGGCAGCGGGCCGGCGCGATCCAAGGAGCGTTGCTGGGATCGGTCTGTGGTGAGTGGTTCGGCTTGCGACGCAATGGGCTTTCGCGCCGACTGGCTCTCTCCCTCTTCGGAAGGAGCACCGAGGGGTCGTGGCAGATTCCAGCTTCTTCGCTGCAATGCCTGCAACCGGCTTTGTCTAGCGCGCTTTACGACGCGGTATTGGAATCGCAAGCCGATGGGAAGCGGTTCGAGCATCGGTATGCCCGAAACTTCGGTTGGCTCCGCCTAGCAGCTCCTTCAGTCGCTGGCCAGCGCGTCCGAAACTCGATCGGCACCGGCCCTACAGCGCCATCAGCAATTCAGCGCCAGCCCCTGGGCGTTCTCCCCCAATCTGTTCTGCTGGCCAGCGTAGCTCAGGGTAGCGGTATCGATGGCACCCAGTGGGCTCATGCCATGGCGGCAACCGCTGGCGGCGACCGCCGGACGATCCTGGCCGCTGTGCTGTTGGCGGAGGTCAGCCTTCTGGCGATGCAGCATGACATCAAACCGTCGCTGGTAACATCCGTCTGTCAGCTTGCGGAAAAAATGCTTCGACGCACTTCCTCCGAAAGCTGGCTGCCCGCATGGTCCCTTGGCATCCAGCGAGGGGACAGCCCGGGCCATATCGCGAGATCGCTAGGCTGGCCTGAGGAAATACCGTTCGATGGGATCGCCATCGGCTTGATGGCGATCGCCGCTTGGATGAAGCACCGGGGCGATCTACCACGCACCGTCCACTCGGCGATCCATCTTGGTGGGCCCAGTGCGATCCTCGGTTCGCTCAGCGGGGCGCTGGCAGGGCTTGATGGGATCCCTGCCCCTCTTCCTAGACCGTGGATCCCAGCGGTTCGCAGATCGCGACTGAGCGGAAGGATGGCCCGTCGCCTGGTCGACTGGCCCCATGGGGTGAACGATCTCCAGCTCCGCTGGTCGATGCCGATTGTGCCATGGCCGCAATTTCTGCGAAGTGGTCTATCGGCAATTCCCCGAACCCTCCAGTCCTCCGCATGGTCCATCGCTCGGCTGACGCGAGGTGCTAGACATCGGCCGCAAGCTGGCTGAAAACCACTCCCTCGGGGTTTCCCTTGGGTAGCGATCGTTCGCTGCAACCTTCTTGAAGATCGCCCAGGGAAGGTTAGGAGAGAGGGCTCCCGCGGTGCCGAGAGGATGTGGGCTGGATTCCCGCAGAGCACCGTCTTAGGGCACCAAGTTTTAGCGGTGGGTAGTCGACCTAGCGACCGGCAAGATGGACAGATGGAGCCGAGAGAAAGGGCTTTCGTTAGCATCCTACCCTTACCGTTCCTCTCGCGGAGTGGATCTCACAAGGTCACCTAGGCAGATCGATGCATGCGAA
>JBJSWM010000042.1:0-2951 GCA_046085865.1 Pirellulaceae bacterium | reverse complement strand
CCTGGCGCCGCCGATGCCCTGGATCTCCCCCGATCTGTCTCGGTGGCCCCGTCTTTGGATCGGTGCTCTGGGGTGGATGTTCAGCGCCTTCATGACGCAGTTTTCGCCTCAGGTTTTCTTCTTGATTCTGTCGTTCGGTGTTTCGACCGACTGGTTGGGGATCTATGCCTGGGGACATGGACTGGCGGGCCAAGCCGCTTACCTTTTGAGCGCCTCCCTGGCGTCGATATTCATTCCGGCGTTTGCCAGCATGGAGGGAGAATGGAGAAGGCAAAGCTGGGCGCTGCGACGATCGGTGCGTTCGCTAGGGATGCTACTGGTTCCCGCCTGTGTGGGATTGTCGCTGGGGGCTTGGGATTTGATCGAGCTGTTTTTCAGTTCTCGTTGGTTGCCGGCTGCACCGGTGATCTCTGCCTTGGCATTGGGATTCATCTACCAGCCTGCGATGCATCTTTCGATGAGCCTGCTGCATTCGCAGGGACGTTGGCCAGCGGCGGTCGCTGTCTATGGGATCCAAGCGGTGCTAGGTGGTGCCGTCGCCGGCCTGGTGCTCCTTGGGATGCCCTCTTCATGGCTAGCACCGCTCCACGCGATGTCGATGGCAGTGGGGTCGCTGGCATGCCTGGGCATTGCATTGCAGCGTGATAAAACGGCTTGGCGCGGCGCCATCCAGGAGGCGCTGGTGTTGGGTGTGCTGGCGGGAATCCTGTGGCTGCCGGCGGGTGCAATGCGAGACGCGCTGGCCATGCCGCCGCTACTCTCGTTGGTGCTGACCTGTCTGGTCGTGGGCCTGCTTTTTGTCACCTTGGCATCGACGGCTCTCAAATCGTGGGCCACCGAATGGACCACGCGGTTGCAACGAGTTTTGTGGAAGCGTACCAGCGAAATGGAGATGGGGGCGATCATCCAGCGGCCCAGCACCGCCGACCGCGAAGACTCCACGCCAACTGCAGGAGGGATGGTCTGATGCGCATCGCGATGCTGATGACACAAGCCGGGACGCACGGCGGAATTGAACTGGTCAACCGCATGGTCTTGGCCAGTCTATTGGAGCATCCAGGGGTCGAGCATCTATTTGTCCTGTCGCTGAATGATCATCAGTTGCCCATACCATTGGATGACCCTCGCGTTCAGACCGCGCTGCTGGGGGGAAGAAGAAGTCAATTGGTGGCCTCGATCCCTTGGTTGCGGCGCTGGGACAGGGTCTTGGCGATGCATCTTGCAGTCGCTTCCGTGGGTAGGTTGATGGCATTTCCAAGGGCTCCACTGCATGTGGTCCTCTATGGAATTGATGCCTGGGGTCCTTTGGAGGGACATCAGCGCTGGGGAGCCAATGGCGCCTCGGACTTCTGGTCGATTTCGCAGTGCACCATCGATCGATTTTCCGAGGCGAATCCGGGCTTCCGGAAAACCCCGAACCACCTTTGGCCATTGGCGCTGCGCGACCCGTTGCTGGTGCGCCCTTCTCATCAAGCCACCGGCCCATTGCGCGTGCTGCTGGTTGGAAGAATGAATATTCAGGAGCGCTACAAAGGGCACGATGAGCTGATCGACCTATGGCCAGCGATCCTGGAACGATTTCCTGGGACCCAGTTGCGACTGGTGGGGGGAGGCGACGACCTGGACAGGCTTCAAGAGAAAGCCAATCGTTTGGGGCTGCAGCAGGCAGTCCATTTCCTTGGCAGGTTGTCCGACGAGCAGTTGCGAGAGGAGTATCGCCAAGCGGCGGTCTTTGCGATGCCTAGCCAGCGGGAAGGATTCGGGCTGGTTTATCTGGACGCCATGGCCGCTGGCCTTCCCTGCATTGCAGGAGACCAGGGGGCTGCTGGGGAGGTGGTTCAAGACGGTGAAACCGGGTTTCTGGTCGATCCGAGGGACCGGGATAAAATGTTATTGCTGTTAAGCAGGCTTTTGGAAAATGGCGGCTTGCGGCAAACTTTAGGGGAGCAGGGACATCGTCGATGGCAGTCGGAGTTCGGATTTGACCGATTCCGGGAGCGGACCTGGAAATTGCTTGGGTTGCCAACCCCCGATCGCCGAATGCATTAGCAGTTTCTGGTCGGACTTGCGACCGGCGGGGCTCGGTGGCGCGCCTGCGGATGGAGCAGGTAGCTGGTGGTCGTGAGGTGGGGCAGTTCAGGGAGTGAGAGGCCAGAAATGACAGGGAGTCCAGGAATCCAGCTGCCATGGCCAACGTTGGTCCAACAGGCCAATCGCAGCCGAGTCCTGTTTCTGCTTTTTCAAGCCTACCATCTGGCGATGCTGTGGTTGATGGTGGAGCCGATGCGGCTGGAGACGTTGATGGTCAGCGCGGTGCTGAACATCATCGCCTACGGTGGATTGCTTCTCAGCGAGTTTCGTTCTTCGCCGGCGGGATTGACCCCTTTCATCACCTATTTGATCGCCGGGCTGCTGCGGATCGGTTTGGGTGCATTTCATCTTGCGATGATCTATGCTTCGGGTCTTTTTTACGAACTGCGGGTCGGGCGGTTTCCGGTCGATGCCGACCTGCTTTATGGGCAGTTCCTTCTGACGGCAGCCGACTGGCTTCTCATCGCTAGTTATTGTTTGGTCGACCGGAATCTTTCGGTGGCGGCCGGCACGATGATGCCGCAGCGACATCTCTCGGTGCGAACCACGCTCCTTTCCATCGCTCTTTGCCTTGCCGTCGGTTGGTTCTTCAAACTGCTGGGAGTCCTCGGCATTTCCATGGTTCGCACCAGCTTTCTGCCGAAACTGATGGCGACCGTTCTGCCTGTAGCCGCCAGTTACCTGATGCTGGTTTTCAGTGAATCGCAGACGCGCTACAAGACATGGATCCGCTGGGGCGCATACGGGTTTGTCCTGTTGGATTGTGCGCTGAGCCTGGGTGGGTACATGAAGAGCGGCGTGTTGATTGCTGGCTTGCCAATCGTGTTTTACAAAGTGAACCAGTTGCGTGCCGATTGGGG
>JBJSWM010000041.1:0-14633 GCA_046085865.1 Pirellulaceae bacterium | reverse complement strand
GTCCGGGCCGTTGTAGTTGGCCGGTGGCTGGTATCGATACACGCCATTGGAAAGGGTGATCGTCCCCCCTCGCTCGGTCGTCGGATCGATCGACAGCAAGGTCAGCGTCTGATTCGACTCGTTGCTGGGGCCAGGCTGGCTCTTCGAGAGCAGATCATTGGCAGCACCGGTTCCAATCAGCGTCAGAAGCGCATCTTCCGCAGAGGTGATCGGGCCAGTGAACGGAATCGGCGCGTCGTTGACCGGCGCGACGTTGATCGTCACCGTTGTCGAAACAGTCTGTGGGGGTGTACCGCTATCAGTTACCTGTGCAAGGAACCTCGCCGTGCCGTTGAAGTTGGCTTCTGGTGTGTAGGTGATCGTACTACCTACCACACTAACCGTTCCGAAGGTCTGACCGGCGATCGGGGTGGCAATCACCGAGGTGAAGGTTTGAGCCCCTTCCCCTGGGCCTGGGCTGAAGATCTCGGTCGCCAAAATACTGACGGCAGTGTCTTCGTTGGTGGAGAAAGTATCCTTGATCACGGTCGGTGCATCGTTGACCGGCGTAACGGTCACCGTCACCGTCGCCGTGCTGGTGTCACCGAGGGCATTGGTGATCGTGTAGGTGAAGGTGGTCACCCCAGAAAAATTCGGAGCCGGTGTGTAGGTGACATTGGTGCCGTTGGCTGCGAAGGAAACCGTTCCTCCACCACCCGAGGGCTGCGTCACCGACTGGATGAAAAAGGGAACACCGGTCAGGACGGTGCTATCGTTTGCGGTCACCGGAAGGATGGTGGCTCCCTGGTCTTCCAGAATCGCTGGCTGACCAGAGATCGGGAACGAATCGTCGTTGGCTGTGAGGTTTTTCACGACCTTGAGCATCACGTTCCGGGGGAACGAGATGATCGACGGATCGACTTTTTCATTCTCACCGATCAGCAGCATCTCAGACGTGGTGGCACCCTCACCCGTGAAGAAGACCGTTCCTTCCTTCCCTGCCGTGAAGGTCGCTTCCCAAATCCGATAGAACGCCGATGGATCAACACCAGCAGGAAGGCTCAACCCATTCAGCCCCGCACTGGTATCGCGGAGCTTGTAGGTGGTTGGATTGACACCAACGTAAAACGCCTGAGGGAACTGGTCATACTGAACCGGTTGAGTTGCTCCGGTCTGGGTCTTCATCTTGAAATCAAATGCGGCCAGAGTCACCTGAGAGGTGCTGGAGGGATCCGGATTAGGATAGCCCGAAATCGAGAAGTTCATCGGCGAAGTGGCGCTGGTGTTTTTCTCGATAAATGTTCCCGATGCCCCAACCATGATGGGGTCAGGGAAATTGGTCCGCGCCAAGTCGTTGATGAACGTGATGTTGTAGTGGGTGAAGGCCTGGGTGCTACTGTCCAACCGTGCAACGCTTTCAACGCGGACGTTGTTGGATCCAACTCCTGGCAAATTCGCAACAGCGGTCTGGATACGAGCCGCCAGTTCCGTCTTGTTCAGAGCACCGGTCGCCGAGATAGGCATCTCGATGGGAGCCGTTGTGCGAGCATCCGGCCCACTGCCAAACTGGATCGAGAACGATCCCTGCTGGTAAACCCAGACTTTGCCAGTTTCCTTCGGGGGGGTCGAGATGCGGAGCAGATCCACCTCCGCCCATTCCAGCTCAACAATCTCGTTGGTGATGCCATTCTGGTTGGCGATCAGCACATCGTGAGCCACATTGTAGAGCCCCAGTGGATCGATCGCTCGCGCATCCCTCGCTAGGACGCGTAGCTTGAACTGGGAGCCTACGGAGGCCTGGTAATCGGCGACGCCATTGCCCGGAATCGGGTCTGGCAATAGAGCGCCATTCATATCCACGATCTCATACTTCAGCTCGACGATCTCCCCCAAACCTTCCCCTCGGTTCAGGGCGTTGACCACCATCAAGGCGTCCATCGGGGTCAGCATCATGTCGCCGCTGACGTCCATCAGCGGCTGGCCCGAATTGCGATCGAAGTTCGGGTCGAGCGATCGCGGACCTTCGGAATTGAGCGAATTGACGACGTACAGAGCATCCAGAGGGGTCACGCGAAAATCTCGAGTGACGTCTGGGGCAAAAATCAGATTCTGATGGGGAGATAAATCGGCTGCGAACAACTCGCGTCGCTCCAGACTCTCCACCTGCAGCGCCTGGCCAAATCGGCGCTTCTGCTGCCGGAGCTGCTCCCCGCGATCGCAAGCTCGAACCCGTTTCTGACCGCGACGATCGTTCTGTCCGCTCATCGATCAACCCACCCTTGGGATAAGAGATAAGAGCCCTCGAAAGCTCTCCAAAACACCACATTTTCCATGCTGTACCAAGCGGCAAATGCGATAAGCCACCCAGCTTCAGCCACTCCTCCTCGCCCGCGGTCTTCCGCCGAGCAAAGAGTCCATCGTCTCAGTAAAAACATCGGGACTCCGACTGCCCTACCTTTGACAAGAGTTCCCTTCCTGGAACATCTTTCCCAGTCTTCCTGTTTTAACATATTTTGCCCAGGCCGTTGCGCTATTTTTTGGATGGCTGGACTATGCCCAAAGTTCCCAAAAAATCGATGGAAGGGGCGGTTCGCGATTCGGCTGGTTTAGAGTTTGGAGCGGCCTAGCCAACTGGCGAGGTACTCCGCCAGGGAGCCGTCGGTCAGCGACTGCCCATGGGTCCCGCTGGTCCGATTGGAGCGGCGGGAGACTGTTAGTTCCTGGGGTAGCCACTGGGGCGATGATGCCATCACTTGATCGACGGCAGTCGCTTCGGTCTCCAGTTGTTTGCCAGCCACTGCAAGTTCGGGAAGCACGCCATCGTTTTGCGTGGCATCGATCGAAACGATTCCCGGGGCACCCAGTTCCCCTTCCCCATCCAATTCCCCTTCCCCCTGTCCGCCCGACCCATTGGAATTCAGGTAGTTGATCACCAGCAAGGCATCCAGCGGCGTCAGCATCTGGTCTCCATTGACATCGACCATCGGGAGATTGGTCAGTTCGGTTTGCGTGAGATTGATCGATCCGTAGCCGTTGAGCAGGTTGATCACCAGCAGCGCATCGCGAGGCGTTACCGCACCCGATTCATCGACGTCAGGGGGCAGGACGGCATTCATCCACGGACTGCCACGGAACTCGGCTCCAAAATCGACCTGGTTGACCACCTGCCCCGCCTGATAGACCACATTCTGTGTCCCGTTGGACGGGGTGCTCCAGGCAAAACCCCCTCCCGGCAAGGTGACTCGCACCTGGTAATTACCGCTGGGGAGTCCTTCGAATTGGTAATAGCCAGAGCGGTCGGTGGTTGCGGTCACCAGGGGCCCATAGGAGACACGGTCGATCTTGATCGTGGTGTCTCCCTGTCCGCGAATCAACACGTAGTCGATCTCTTTCGATGGACGAGTGATTTCCAGAGTGGTTTTCTGGCCTGGTTTGAGCGATACGGAATCGACCCGAGCGACCAGGGTGCCATTATTCTGATAGGCCTCGACTCGAGCGATGCTGCCATCGCTTCCCCCCACCACGTCGACTCGCACCGCCTCGACTCGGCTACCGAACTGCGCCTTGAGCCGGTTCCCGTCGCCCCCCCAACTGGTCACAAACCGGTTCGACTTCACCGAGAAGTTGCTGAACAGCTTCGTGCCGGTGATCGCATCCGAATCGACCGCAACTCCTAGCCTTCCATCGCTGTCGATCCCGACGGAAGAGAGAGTGACTCCGGGGAACGCATTGTTGTCGATCTCTCCACTGGGCATCTGATCGGGTTCCAATGTCTTGGTCCACCCCAGTGGTTGTCCGGTGCTGGAAAGGAGCTCCACATCCCATCCGCTTAGCGGCGACTCCTCACCTTCAGGAACTCCGTCGCGGTCTTGGTCTAGCCAAACAAAGCCCTGAACCCCGGGAGACCAAGTCGCCTCCGGCGTCCCCGTCAGCACTCCCGTGAACACATTGCTGGTCACTCCCGTGCGCGAATCGACCGCTCGGATCGAAATCTTCTGAGCTCCCGAAGGAGCCACCCAACGTTGATCGATTGCTACCTGGTAGCCACTAGGGGAAGCGCCAAGAACCCAAGGCCCGTCATCCCAGCGAATTTCTAAGCGATCGATACGGTTCAGCGTGATATCCGACTGGAAGCCCGAACTGTTTTGGTTGCGAAGGGTCTGTACGGCGGCGGTGCCAAGAAAATGATACGACTTCGTGACTGGGTCGAATCGACCCGATCCCGACAGGGAGTGTGGTACATCCATGACGTCGAAGATGCCATCGCCATCCGAGTCCTGCCAGCCGATCATCGCCAGTGTGCTTGGCGGGCTGACCAAGCGATCGTAGGCATCCTCCAGCAGGTTGCCAGCCGTCATGATGCTAGGGGATTGCACAAACCCAGGTACATTCAGATCGATCGCATTCAGGTTTTGCGTGTTGTAATAGCCACGGCGCTGCAGGTAGTTTCCGCCACCGGAATACTCATCTCGCGCCCAGAACATATGGCCGGCTTCGTGAGCGAACGTCGAAGCAGGCCGTGTCGATGGGGAAACATAGAAAAGGCCGCCTGCGAACGCAAAGGCTCGCGAGAAAGAGCCGCCCGTCTTGAAGGTGCCCCCCTGCCCGTCCAGAGCATCGTTGTCCGAATCGACCACAAAGATCGTGAACGACCAGTCAGCGTTCAGTTTCTCCCGCTGGCTTTGATTGAAATCCTTGATGTTGTCCTGGATGCCGTTGGCGGGAGCGTATCCCACGCCTTCTAGAAAATCATTCACCCAGAAAACGTACTCATTGGAGGTGCGATTGATCGCTTCGTAGCGACTAGGGACTGGATTGACCGCATAGGTCGTGTCCAGGACAAACTCCAGCGAATGGACGTTGGTCTTGGTCGCCAGCAAATCGGTCCACCAGGAAAGCCCCGTTTCTATTTTTGCCAGGACTTCGGTGATTTGAGCCGCCGACCAGTTTTCGGTGCTGATATCGTTCGACGGTTCGGTTGGACTTGGACCTTTGCTCTCTAGAAACACCGGTGTCACAGCGACCCGGCCCAACATGAATTCCGCCGTGTCCCTAGGGGTGGCGCCGTAAGGGAGCACCGCCATCAAACGCCGCTCCTCAAGTGCCTCCAATTTCAGCCGGCGATGGATTCTTCGTTCTCGCATGAGCCCCAACTCCCAACGGACAACCTTCAGCCGCAAACCACCCATGCCCTTAACGAAAAGACGAAAAACCATCGCGGACCGACGGATCCCAAATCTCCAGGGAACCGCTTTCTCGCTTCGTTACCATCGGCCTACCTCGCCCCTCGTCCAGAATTGCTTTCCCGAATTCCTCCGAATAGGTGCCCGAAGTTGCCCATTTTAACATTCGAGGGAGGCGGGATTCCCACGCGAGACGACCATGGTTTGGACGGTGGCAACGGGCATAAAATTCCGTCGCTCGATTGGAAATCTCCGTCCCTCGCGTCTGAAGCTTGCCGCCGTAAAGCCTGGACTCGCCGAAAAAACAACCGAACAGAACAAAAGAAGGCTAGCCAAAGTCAAGCTAGCTTTGAGGAGCCGACATCGGAAGGGCCGCCATCGGGGGACGCAGAGAGCCGCAAGTTGCCGAGCGACGGGAGCCAGACTCGCTCTGCCGCCTCAAAAAGCAACGGGCCGTGGTAAGGGGCCACGACCCGTTGGGTGGGTGGTATGGTTGTCCCGTTCGACGGGTGGCTAATTCCAGAACTCTGGATCGATCCCGTCCCATTCGATCTGATCGGAAAGCTGCTGTTCCGACTGATCGGATGCAAGCAGGTCGAGCAGTTCTTCGGTATCGATCACGGCTGGGTCGTCGAAAATCGAACCCCAGCTTGGTCCCATCGAACGCGGCTTGGTGACAAAGTCGGCAAGCGACACCGAATGATCGGCCTTTTGGAGACGACGTGGGGTGTTTGCCGAGGCCATCGGTTGCGTCCCAACGCTCGAAGAAACCGTCGGGCCGCCGAAGGCCAGATTGTTCTCGGGCATTGCCGTCGCCGCGAGCCAGAGGTCGCCGCCACCCTCACCTTCCGCTTCCCCTTCGCCACTTCCTGCATTGAGGAAGTTGATCACCTGCAGAGCATCCAGTGGCGAAATGACTCCATCGCCGTTGACGTCCAGGTAGGGAGGCATCGTCATCGTCGGAGGGACTGTCAGGACTGTGGTGCCGAATGCGTTCAGGTAATTGATCACCTGCAGAGCATCGATCGGCGAAACAAATCCGTCGCCACTGACGTCGAGTCGATTGTTGGGATTGGTGTAAGGGTTGGCTCGCAGGGTGATTTGCCAGTCTTCGACTTCCCCGTCGCTGGCTGCTCCAATCGGCGAATCGATCGGAGTGCTGGCGAACCGGAATCGTGCGAAGGTTGTTCCCGCTGTTGCGTTGGCGGGGACTCGGATGGCAGGGAGGTTGTTGACACCGTTGACCAGTTGGCGGCCCAGGAAAATTCTCTCCTGATTGTTTTCGAACTGCCCGTCGCCATCGAAGTCGATCCAGGCGGTCAGGTAACCCTTCTGGGTTGGAGTGATGCCGGTGGTCTGAACCACGATCTGGGTGTTGAAGGCGACATAGATATCGCTGGCCCACGTCACCCCGTCATCCAAATCTGCATCGATCAGTCGAGCGTCTCCGTCGACAGTGTTGGTGGCACCCAGAGAGAATCCTGTGACCACCGTGTGTCGCGGACCATTGCTGCTATTTTTGGTTGGATACTTCGGATCGGAAGCATCGCCGTAGTCGAGTCCTTCACCAAGTTGGATTACGACTTCGGTGGAACCATCGATTTGGTTGGCGCGAATTGGATTGCCTGCCAAGTCGGCGATCGGGGAGATCAGTGCGGCACCTTCGCCGGCGACCCCGTTGGCACCTTCGATCAGCAGTCGGTCCCCGAAGCGGGTGACTGAGACTCCCGGAATGTTCGCCGCTTCGATCGCTGCTTCCAGGACCGCAGCCAGTTCGCTGCCGCTGGTGAGGGTCGACAGGTCGACCGGGACACCGTTGGAGGCAGGTTCGCCGGGCACTCCTACGATCGAGAGCACCGAGGTGCGTAGGTCGATCGTCGTGTTGGCGTCGCCTCCAATCGCCACGAAGCCGCCACCGGTGTTGACAGGGCTCAAGCCCAAGCCCGAACCGGAGATCGCCGACACGATCGCTGCCGCCAAGCCGTCGACCGACGTGGTTGCGGTGAATGGGACCGGACGGTTTCCACTGGTGACTCGGCCATTGGAATCAAATTCGAAGGTGGCTGTTCCGCCGTTACCAAGTGTGATCGAGAAGATCTGGCCATCGACAACGCCGTCGAATTTGCCCGCCTTGGTTGGAATCCTGACCCCAAAACCAGGTTGAACTCCGGGGCTTCCAGCAACAATCAGCCCGCTGGTATCAGGAAGCAGACTCAAAGTCCGGGCTCCCCGAATCTGAATCTTGCCATCTCCCAGGCTGGATGCCGACAGCTGCAGCGGGGTGGTGAGGATCGCGGAAACGGTCTTCTCCGCAACAGCCTGAGCGTTGTCCGTGTCAAGAATTGCGATTCGATTGGCACCTACCGAGACAAGATTGTTGAAATCGTACTCGAAGACCAAACGGCGTGTGCCGTCGTCCAGGGTGAACTGATTGCCATCCTGGATCGTCACCTTGTTCTCGCTGTCGAATGGGACCTGGACTTGGTAGCCGAGGTCGAATTCGAAGACGTGGACTTTGCCGGTGGAATCGACGATCGATACCTGGGCTCCATCGACATAGGCTTCCGGCGAGCGAACCTGAATACCGCTTTCGCGATTGTTCAGGAAGCGGATGGTGTAGACAGCATCGCTGGCCCAAATCCCGGCGATTGGGGTCAGTCGAATGATGCCATTGGTCGTGTCGTAGGCGAATCGGTAATCGCGCCCGTCGACCAAAGGTTGACTGTTCTTGTAGACCTGCACTGCGGCGGAGGTCACCGTCTTGGGGTCGATACCTGTGCCTTGAGCCAGTGCTGTCTGCTGCGAAGAGTCGATCAATTGGATGTCGAAGAACTTGGCGGAGGTCTTCACCAGCTCGACAATTCCTTCGCCGGGATTCAGGTCGAGCCCAGTGGTGTCGTTATCGAGCGGTCGGAGGACGAAGGCCATCGGTCCAACAAAGTCGGACCGATCGGTGGCTCCGCGGTCCTTGAAGACGTTGTCTCCCAGGCCATTGGGCGTATCAACCGACGGATCGTCGATGCGAGGCAACCCGTTGATGTCCAGATCGGGAGCGATGATCGGCGAAACTTGAAGGCCTAGCGGTTCTTTGACTGCCACGAGGCTGGCGCGATCCTGCAACGAGTCGATCGACGCATCGATGATCGGAGCCCCTGGGCTGGGATAGAAGTTGCCAGCAACGGGATTCAGGAAGAGCGTGCGGTTACCCGCGACCAGCGACGCAAACTGCCCGACCGTGGCAACGCCACCGGTGTTGGCGGTGTTCCGCTGGAACGTCGTGCCGCCGATGACAGTGGAACTGCTGGAGGCATCGATCGCGAGTCCCGTGGTGTTGTTGACCAGGATGTTGTTGAGCAGCGTTGGGCTGGCGCTGTTGCGCACACTGATACCCGTGCCACCGGCGGAGTAACGTTCACGTGGCGAGGAACTGATGGCGCCGACGGCGTCGATGTCCGCTCCGACGCTCGGGCCACTGGTCGCTCCCTGGTTGGGGTCATCGGTGATGCGAACATATTCAAACCGCTCACCCGTGCTGATTCCAAACGCATCCAGGTCAATCGTCGAATGCGTGCCACTGATCCGGCCAACAGCACGGTAAGTGACTCCATCGGAAGAAACTTCGACAATCGCTTCTTCGCTGACGCCCACTTCGCGTACATAAAGATCGGGCTTGGAGTCGCCAGAGGCAACCAGCAGATTATTGGTGAAGCGAATCACCAATTGGCCTCCCCGACCTAGGCTCACCGCCCCCTGGTTCGGCAGCGGCTCAAGGTTCCCAACAAAGTTGGGGACTCCCAGCGCGACATCGGGATCCTGAAGGCCGATGATCGGAGCGGGTCCGCCGGCAAACAGCGGGTTGTAGTTGGCAACCACATCGCCGAACGCCTGGGTTCCCATTTCGAAGTAGATCCCCTGGATCACTTCAGGATCGGCCGAGGCGTCTAGTCCAATGGCGCCGCCAACAATCGTGTTGTTGACGATCCTCGCGAAGGGAACCGGAGCCGCAATGGCTGGAGCTCCAGCGGTGTCGCCAACGATTTCGATCCCTCCGGATCGGTTGAATAAGAGTTCGTTGTTGACGATGACCGCACCTGGGATCCATCGCTCGCTGTTGAGCACCACGGTGTTGCGAACCGAACCGGGATTGGGCGCACCCGTCACCGGATCGCGAGGTCCAGAAGCGACGCGAATACCAAATCCTTCGGAATTGGTGATACGAGTGCTGTCGATGACCACTTGGCCTTGGTCGCGATCGCGATTGCGGTCACCATTGCCTCGCACCACGATCACCTCGCCGGAGCTGAAGGGGATCTGCACCGTGGGCGACCCGGAAAGGACTAGCGTGTCGCTGGTGGCGCCATCCAGATCCCCGTTGACCATGGTGGCGGTGGTGTCGAGCATCGACTGCACCACTGGGCTGTTGATCACATCGCGCACCGCAGCCGCCATTTGCTCGGCAGTGAACGGCCGGCGGCCCAGGATGGGATCGATGATCGAGCTTTGGAACGGAATGGCTACATGACCGGGGGTGACGCCATTGCCGACATCGGTGTTGTCGAATTCGAAGGTAACGGTCCGAATGCCATCGGAAATCGTCATCAGCGCGCCGTCGGCCATCTGACTGCCGCTCACCAGCCGGAGGTTCACACCTTCCGACAGACGCTCGTTGACGCCAAACGCATCGACCAGAACGATCTGGCCATCGTTGGTTGGAATCCCGTAGTTCTCACCGTTGCGAACTTCTAGCTGGTAGGGTCCAACCTGAATACCGGTGACCCCTGCGGGGTTGGCGACAAAGTCGGTTCCAACCGATGCATTGAGGACCATCTCACCTCGCTCGGCCATCCCGATGATGAAGTCATCCAGATAGAGCCCTTCAATCGCGTTGTTTTGCGCCCTCAGAGCGGGACGATTGAATGGGTTGGCGATCGAGTATTCCGAGAAGAGGTCTTCCGAGCGGCTGCTGGTCAGGCCGAATGGGCCGGCGTTGGAAACCGAGGACCCGGTCAGGTCGATGGAGTCGCCACGAAGCGGATAGGCGGCCAGGGTGCCCTTGGCCAGCGAATCAGCGAGTGCTTTCTGGACTGCGCGAGCGACTTCTGCACTGGTTGCGTCCCGATCGATCGGGACAGGATAGCCGGTCGTTCCAGCGGAACCTTCCACCAGGATCGACGATCCTGCCGAAGCGGAGATGTCATAGGCACCGTTAAGCTGGATGACGCCGCCATCCAGGGTGGCCGTGAAATTCCGTTCCACTTCGATCGTCAGCGAGTAGCTGCCGGTCGAACCACCCGATCCGGCAGTGCCCAGAACGACGGGGCTATAGGTGTTGTTGGAGGCTGCCGAGACGCCGATGTAGTAGACCCCATCCGCAGGAGCGGTGAAGGTGATCTGGGAATCGGAAGTGCCTCCAAAGTCATTGTTGGCAGCCAGTTGGCGCCCCGTCGCATCGAAGACCCGCAGGAAGGTGTCGAGGTTCGGTACCGCCAACGCTGCGATGGCTGTCACGGTCAAGCGACCGCCAGATTGCAGCTGAATCCGCACCAGATCCACATCGCGATCTGGGGTGACGGCCAGGGTTGGGTTGTCGCCGATCACCCCGCTGCCGGAGATAATCATCGATCGCCCGTCGGCTGCCGAAACCACCGCCGTGCTGACGGAATCGTTCTGTCGAACCAGTTCATCCGAGAAGTTGATCCCGGTGATGATTTCTGGAGCATAGGTGGCGGTCTGGATGGCAAGCCATAGCCGTTGTGCGACCTGTGCCGCCGATTCGGTGGGGCTGAAGTTCACCACCACTCCGGTAGCCGGAGGGGTTCCCGTGCCATCCCAGAAGACGAACTGAGTCCCTTCGATCGTGACCGATTGGCCATTGGTGATCGCCGAGCCGGATGGGACGACCAAGGAGCCACCCATTTCGATTTCGAAAGTCTGGCCGCCCACCACGAACGTGTCGCCATCGCGAAGCTGCGAACCGGCGACCATGCGAATCTCTGGTCCACGGCCACCCTCGCGGCCGAAGCCGAAACCGCCCGCAGTGCTGAACTCGAACCGCAATCGCAGATTGCTCTGACCTGCGAAGTCCGACAGGTCGACTCGAGCCTGACGCCAGGTAGCCGTGTTGTCGAAAGCTTCCTGAGTCTTGTCCGAACCGCTGAGTAATGGGTCGAATTCATCGTCGAGCAGACCTGGACCCCGCTCGCTGTTGTTGGTGGTCAGCAGCGTCCAGTTCCCGGCATCATCGGCGATGTAGACGCGGAAGGAATCCCGCATCACTTCAATGTCGTTCAGATCGCTATTGGCATTCTCGGTCTGCAGGAAGTAGTTGAAATAAAGCATCGGCATGTCGTTGGAAGCAACCCCCGACAAACTGAAGCTCTTGGTCTCCAAAACCCCAGCCGCGCCGCCAGGGAAATTCAGCGAGTTACGAAGCGTGGGATCGGTGACCTGTGTGTAGCGGGCGTTTCCGTGCGATCCGTTGAACGGATCCTCAAAGCCGAAGTACCAGCTGAGCCCGCCGTCGCTTGCTGGGCGGCTGCCGTTGGGCGTCGCAGGCAGTCCATGACCGGCGTCTTGCGACCGATTGGTCGACTGATGCCAGAGGTTGTAATCGAGCGTCGAGAAGGAAAGACCGTTGATTCCAAACAGTCCGGTCGCAATGCTGGTCGCTCCATTGGCGAAGACTGGCTGCAGCACACCCTGGGTGTTGAACGCCCAGATGCGGCCTTGGCGGTCGGTGCCAAACAGCAGGTTGGCGAACCGACCATTGGCCAGATTGCGTGGGCCGGCGGTAAGCCCGGTGAATTCGATCCCCAGAAGATCCGAAGAACCGGTGACGTAAGTGCCGGTCTGACCGCCACCGACACCGAAGGTGATGGTTGGATTGTTGGCGCGATAGAGCCCACCGGCATCGCTGACGGCAAACATCACCCCATTGATCACCGCGATCCCGGTGACATCGCCGCCGGGAGCCAAATCGGCCGCCTTCAGCGGCAGGGTTGGAACGCGGGCTGGTGAGGTGTCGATCGAAGCGTTGCTGATCAACACGTCGCGCCCGCTGGCACTAGCGGTGATCCCAGAAATCGCAGCTTGATTGATCGCCTGGGCGGTCCGAATCGCAATCGTTTCGGCCGTGTCTTCGGCCAGGAATGCAACAGCGATCGCACCACCGCTGACCGAACCGTTGGAGCCCAGGTCGGTTGCCACTCCGCGGCTGACCAAGGTGCCAAAAGTTCCAACCGTCGCGCCGCTGAAGTTCAGTCGGTCGCCGTCGTAGCCAATCGTGACGCTCGATGGCATCGCGCTCTTGAGGGCCGCGACGAATGCGTCTTGATCCATCGTATCCTGATAGGCCACTGGGATCGCACCGGGAGCGACTCCCAGACCGCCGCTGATCTGAATCCCAGTACCAACAACCGCAAGTCCCTGAGCGGAGCTCTTTCCGGTCACCGAAATGCGGCCGGTTCCTGGAATGCTGCTGGCTTTCGCGCTGAAGCCCGCTTGGTTGATCGCTCGTACCAGGGCATCGACCATCTGAGCCCGAGTCGATGCGTTGGTGATCGGAACCGAGACGTGGGATGGATTGACGAGCGAACCATTTTTGTCGAACTCAAATGTCCGGGTCACCCCTGGAATCGCTTCGTCGGTAATCCGGACCGTCGCCCCATCGCTGACCCCCAGGCCAGTGGTGGCCGAGATAACCAGAGTTCCTCCCGTCTCGAATTCGTAGGTGACCCCATCCAGCGTGAATTGGTCGCCATCGATCAGATAGCGCCCGCCGTTTGGATCGACATTCAGCAGCAGTTCGGGGCCTGAATTGTATTCGAAGGTGATCGGGAAGTTGGAGCTGTCGCGAAGGGTGAATCGCGATCCGTCGAGGATCTGACGGCGTGTTGATCCCCCCTGCACTTCCGTCGCTTCGGTGACCACCAGCCGACGAGAAACGGCGCCAGTTGCCGCTTCCGTGCGAATCCGGAATCGCTCGACAATCTGCGTCCCGGCTCCCAGCCGCCGCTGATCGAAGTTGTTGACCACCGCGCGATCCTGAGCCGGCGCGCTGAACGCAGTGCCGCTGTCGATGTTGAACTGGTAGACGACGTTGTCGTCGTACCCACCGGCGCTGGGGCCAAAGCCACGATTGCCGACGAAAAATCCAACTTCCTGCCCAGCGATCTCCGCGAAAGTCAACCCTTCGACGATGAACCCGACATTGCTCTCGATGGCCGATGCGTCGGCAGGGTTGGGATGGAATGTCTCTAAGCCATGGCTGCCCAGATCGGTGGTCGCTGCGGTTCCAAAGTCGATCGCCAAGTAGTCCGACAGCGGATCCTGGTCTCCGGCGATCAGCTTCTCGACCGGAGTGTCGAAGGCTCTCAAGCCACCGTTGAATCGGAAAGCGATGTCTCGGACATCGGTCGACAGACGACCGACGTTGTTGGACATTTCTCCGCTGAACGGATTGACGATGTAGACGTCCGTCAGATTGAATCCGACGTCCCGGCTGACATAGAGATTCATGTCGGTCAGGGTCCACTGCAGCGGGGAGCTGTTGGGATCGACAAACTGCGGAACGATCGGTGGTAAAGCGCTCGATCCACCATCGAATCCGACATGGTCCTCGACGATCAACTGCCCATTCTCTGCAGGCTGCAGACGCATCAGTGGGTCACCGCTGCCAGGTGCGAAATAGGCCTCCAATCCCGAAGGCACACGACCGCTGGGGGACACGGCGATGAAGTACCTGCCCGCCGGCAGCTCGACGGAACCAAGGAATGGGTCGAGCGTTCCTGTAGAACCGCGCGTCAGATCGCTATCGTCGGATCCGCGCAGCGGCCCGGCACGATCATCCACGAGGTTGCTGTTGAGCCCAAAGCTGATCAAGCTTTGATTGGCGTGGTAGAGATAAAGCGACGTGTCAGGCCGCCCGATACCGTCGGCGTAATCGATATCGAAAATCGTCGACAGATACTCCGCTAGATCGGTCGCCAAGAGCTGGTAGTCGATCGTGAAGGTGTACCAGTCGATGTCGGTGGGAGAGCTGAGCGAACCGGCGATGCTGATCGCCTGACGATCGGTCGCCAGAATGTTCCCCAGTTCCTGAGCGGTTGCCGGAGTGTTGTTGTTGACCGACCCTGAATCCAATTCGGCCGTCTCGCCGACCAGTGGAGAATGGCGAGGCACGCCAATCAATTCCAGTGCGTTCGTGGCGAATCGAATGTCGGCATGCTGGACCATCGACCCAGGAAATTCGTCCTGCTCCTGCAGACGAATCTGAAGCGTGTAGGGCCCCGCCGTCAGACCAGAGCCGACAAGGTTGGGATCGGTCAGGTTGGATGCCGGGATGCGCGTGATCCTGCCAGGCGCTTCGTCCCAAACGACGCTTTACCACGTTCGCGTCCGCAGCAGCTCGCTCAATGCAGGCGATCCGGCATCCAATCTGACCGATCCCAGATCATGTCGACGTAGTCGGTG
>JBJSWM010000040.1:0-1358 GCA_046085865.1 Pirellulaceae bacterium | reverse complement strand
TGGCATGGCATCGAAGGCTTCTGGAACAAGGTCCGCGAGCAGTTGCCCACGGGGGTCTGGGAGTTGTTTGAGCGGTATCGGAGGACATTGCTGGTCTCGGGGGTGGTCCCAAAGTCTTACGAAAAGCACCATGGAATTCTAAAGAGTCTTCATCGCGCGATCGACGAGCATCGCGTGGTGGAAGTCGAGTATCGATCGGCAGGGAAGCCATCTTCGATTCGCTTCATCTGCCCCTATGGCATTGTGGTGCACCAGGGAAGCATCTATCTGCTGGCGACGTTAGAGCCGCAGTCGGAAGATTCCACTGGCCCGGAATTGCGGCATTGGAAACTCGACCGCTTCGTTAAGGCGACTCCACTAGATCGCTGGTTCAAACCCGATTCGCAGATCGATCTCAGTCAGCACGTTCAGCGAACGATTGGGATTTTCAGTGGTGAGTCGGCGCAGCGATACCGTATCTGGCTGACCCCCAAAGCCACGCTCTGGTTGCAGGAAGATCCTTGGCACAGCGAGCAGCAATTAGAGTCGCTGGAGGGTGGAGGAGCCATCCTATCGGTACCGGCTCATCACCCCATGGAAATCATCCCGAGGGTGCTGGAATTGGGGGAGGAGGCGGAAGTGCTTTCTCCCATTGAGTGTCGCGAGATGATCCGCGATATCCTTGCCGACCGACTCACCCGCTACGAAAGACCTGCGGAAGATCCTTTGCCCAAGAAGTGACTTGGGTTTTTACGCGAAGCATTTCAGGAATGGGGCGACGGAGGAGCAACAGCATCACCTTCGATCTTTGGGCAGTCCTTGACCGGTTTGGAACAGAGGCCACAAACCGATTCGACGTCCAAGCCGTTTTGACCCAGTCCGCCGCAACTGCCCTGGATCGGTTTTCTGCCAAGTGCCACGCCAACCGCCATCGCAGCGATCGCCAAGCCGAATACGGCGACCGTCAACAGGAAAAGGCCAAGGTGTGTCATGGGATCATCGCTCCTGCAAGTTGCCGGCCTCGCTCCGCATCCGTAGACGCTTAACCCTCGACTGCATTCGAATTTTCGTTTCGGAGCCGTTCGATCAATTCCGGAAATAGCTCCTGGAAACCGAGACTCCAGGACCACCGAAAAGACCTGCCGGCGCGTTCCATCAGCAGCACCGGCCATCGTTTTTTCTCTGCCAGCTCCATCCCTCGGCGGCTGCCAAGAGCCATGATGGCGGTCGCTCGACCATCAGCCAACGAACATTGGTCGGCGATGACGGTCACTCTGGCCAAGTTCGACTGGACTGGCTGAGCGTTTTGCGGATCAATCTTGTGGCTATAACGCTGCCCGGTGGCTTTTTCAAAAAGTTTCGGTAATCACCCGATGTGG
>JBJSWM010000039.1:0-4319 GCA_046085865.1 Pirellulaceae bacterium | reverse complement strand
TGATGGTGGCAACGTGCTTGGGCGGTAGGCCACGCCCAACTGACGCCCTGTCAGAGAACTGCCGAAAGGCGTCGGGATAGAGCGGTGATCCTTCTAGACGATCACCAACACCTCCGTGGAAAATGAGCCCCAACCCTAGCTAGGCTCGAAGGCTCGCATCCGTAGCCCTTGCCCATAAAACTTCATCATTCCCACCGAAGTTGGCCAGACGGCTACGCTATCGGCGCTGCGTTGGCTGTCCAGACTTCAGAAACTGCGCCAACATTTCCTTTCGCTTTCCAGGTTCGCTACCGAAGACTTTCTGGTCGTAAAGGACCAAAGCCCGGATCGCATGGCTGCGAGGGCCGATGGCCCAATCGTGATCTCGACGGTCCCAGATCTGGCTTAGGAGAAATTGGACCGCTTTGAGGATGCGAGGGTCATGCATCCGATCCTCGGGCAATTCGTAGGCCAACCACTCCAGGATGTGTCCGGTCGTTTGCACCTTGCGGTCCATATCTGGCTTGTTGGCTCGCGTTTCAAACCATTCGGTGCTGAAGCTGCCGTCTGGATTCTGTAGCGAGAATGCGTAATCGATGCAATCGTCGAGGTAGCGGCGAGCTCTCGCGAATTGGCCATCTAGGGGCATGCCCTGCAATTGCCGACGCTTGCAGGCGAATGACAGCCCCATCAGTCGATGGGTTCCGCCACAGGCAGCACCCACCAGGGGCTGAGCCAACTCCTCTTCCACCAGCTTGGAAATCGACCACGTCTTCCCGTCCTGGCTTTTCCAGCTGTAGTCGCTTGGAAGATAATGCGACAGCCCAATCAACTTGAAGGTCAGCTCGGACTTCTCCCGGCATCCCGCCATCTCATAACGCACTAGGTCTTCGATCGTGTAGGATCGTCCCTGAACCTTGATAGGGTAGGTGCGAGGCACCAGGGATTGAGCCAGCATCGCAAGGAATTGTCCTTCGTGCCCCTGCACTCCAGGCCCCACCGCCATTGAGAACCCTTGAGACTTCGCGATGAAAAGGCTTTGCGTGCGGCAGCGTCCGTTGTAGCACAGCCAACCGATGGCATTCACCCGCTGGTTGCCTACGATCAACTCCCCCTCCACCCCATAAGGCAGCATCGCATGCATCACGGCCCATGGACTGCGCCGTGCGGTGGTTTCGGGGCGGAACAAATAATAGGCCATGCACGAACGCAGGCGACCTTGAATCGCCAGCTGCTGTGGACTGGGTGGCTTCCGATCCACCTGTCCTTTGTCAAGCGAAACCACTTTCTCGGGGACCGGTAGCTTCAGCGAAGGGCTTTCCAATTGCCGAAGCGCCTCCTCCGTCTCCCGCCGCTCCGCTTGCACCTCGGCTTCGCTAGGCTCCTTCCCCAAATCAGGCTCTTCCTGCAGCTTGCTTCCGCCCATCTCCCCCGGCTTGATCGGCAGCTCGTCAGGAAAATTCAACCCGCTGGCGACCCCGTCGCTCTTGTTCGTCCCAAGCTTGCCAGAACGCTCTGGGTCCGTCGACTTGCTACCGACAGGCGGATAGGTCAGTCGATCGTCTGAGCCGGTTTTCGGTTCATCGGAAGGCGCTGCCTTGGTTGCGATGGCCGCTGGGGCCCCGTCCTTCAACCCAGCCGAAGGATCGGAAGATGTCGACTGCTGGGACGATTCGGTACTGGCTCCGGTTCGTTCCGGCAACGACGGAAGGGAGTCCATCGGAGGAATCAAATCGGGAATCGGTTCGGGGCCCGCATCCACCCCCCCGGGACTTGGTTCGGCTCCGGTGCGCAGTGGATTGACAGGCCCCACTCGACGGCCTCGCACCACACTGCCCCCTCGCCTGGAAACCTCCCAGATCGGCGCTCGTGGCGTGTCCGATGGCTTCTCCTGAAGCCATTCCAAAGCGAGGGGAGCTGGAGCCTCTCCCTCTTCGGGCAATTCGCAGTAGATGGTGCTTCACTGCGGTGGATCCGCAGCCAGCAGATACTGCTGGCCCAGACCTGCGAACCAAAAGAACAAGCTGCTTCCCAGGGCTAACCTGCGTAGACTGCAAGAATGTTCTCGAAGGTCATGAAAGGCAGTGGCGGGACCATTCGAAGGCATAGGTGGAGTCTCTTCCTGATCTGAAGCGAATGTCGATTGTGGGGAGCGTCCTTCGGCTTCCCCGTGGCTCCCCCGGCTCAAGGCACCGCCATGCCTGACCTCCGGGTGCCTGCCTCGTCGGATCGCGGTGTTTTTATCGGTCGCCAGCTGCTTTCTATTGATTCCCAAAATAAATTTCAGTTTGGCTCATCGATCCAAGCTTCAGCGGACGGGACGTTCCCCTTGCGCCGCCACGGTACCGGCTTGTTCTTTTGAGCCACCTGGCCTGCCGATGGCATCGCGATTTTGTTCGAGATAGTCGCGCCACTGAGCGACATTGGCGGACATCTTTAGCCCCGTGGTCCTCGCTAGACTCTGCACGGCAGCATATTGAAGGGCTGGAGATCGATCGCGAAGAGCTTCTTCCAGAGGCGCCAACGCCTGGTCGCTGGAGAAATCGCCCAAACGCTCCACGGCGGCGATGCGAACGGCCATCGATTCGTCTTGCTTTGCCAGCTTCTCCAGTAGCGTGAGGCGAGTCGGATTGGGAGGAGCCGAGAGCACCTCACAGGCAGCCAGACGCACCTTCTCCGACTCGTCCTTGCAGGCATTCGAAATGATTTCGTCCGCTTGCTGCTGCGGCAGTCCTTTCAATGCGAGGACCGCCTGGCGTCGCATCTCAGGGCTTGGATCATTTCCCACCAACTGCTCGATCGACTCCAGCCACCCCGCCTGCTCGTCGGCCGACATCGACCGAATCTGGCTTCTCAATCGCTGGATCTCTTCCAGCCGCTGGACGTAGGTAGGTCCCAATTCCTGGTCGGTCTTCCACTGCTTGGTGATCACCGGATTCATCTTTTTGAGGCCGTAGAGCGGACCATCCGCACAGCCGGAGAAGAGGAGGGGGAGTGTCAGCCACCAACCGATGTGCCTAGAAAAACTGCCGTCGGCCGACGGCATTGGCTCTTTTTTCCGGCTGACCAACGATCCCATCGCTATCGCTCCCTCCAGAAACTCTCCCCGCCCACACGAAGACATCCCGACTGGAACGATCTGCCGGTGGATCAGCGGCCGGACGGTAACAGATCCCCCGAAGCTCTTCCAGAGCAATTGGCGGTCGTCAGGTATCGCCCAGGATCGGGAGAATGAGCGAGAGGAATGAGCGAGAGGTCCCAACAGAAAAGCCGTATCGACGAGAGTCCCGAATGAGCCAACATCCACTTGGCCTCCAGAGACGGCATCGGTTCGCTGGCAAGGCTAGCAATGTCAATTCCCGGTAGCTAAACCTCGGCGATCGGTAGCAACGCATCTGCGGTGATGCATTCTCTGCTTGGGTCGATCGCACAGCGAAATCGTTGATGGCCTCCCGCGGCTTGGCCGTGGCCTGGATCTTCCCCCTCTCGTTCCTTGATTCGCTTAGACCGATCAGGTTTCGTCCGACGAATTGGACATGTGCTTGCCACTGGCAGGCGGGCCCATGGGGGACCTGCAGCAAACATGGCATCGAAGCGGCTTGGGGCCGTGCAGCGAAGGAGATCGAGCGCCAATCAATCGGCAACCACGCCTGCGTCACTCGCCTCCGCCAGCCCATTGATGAGGCGATCGATTTCCTCGGGCGTGGAGGTCCATGCTAGGGCGATGCGGAGGCAGCAGGCAGCTTCCTGGGGGGACCAACCCATCCCTTCGAGGGCAGGGGAGATACCGGCCACATCGTCGAGAGCCTGCTGGCTTCCCAAAGGTCTTGCCTGCAATTCCACAAACCGTTCAAAGAGTTTTTGTGTTGGGACTCCGCGAAGACCGATCGCAAAAAGATGCGGTAGACGATCCTGCCCCTGGCCGACCAAAAGAAAACGTTCGCCCAACTGTTGACGGAGCCCTTCGACCAGCCGATTGCCAAGCGATTCCAGGAGTTGCTGCGAGCGGACCATGCCATCGCTGGCCAATCGAATTGCCTGCCCTAGGCCTACCACCGAAGCGACATCGTCCATCGCAGGACGATAGAGCGAATCTCCTTCCTGAGAAAACAGCAATGGCTCCACCGCCACGCCATGTCGGACGTACAAAACTCCTGCCCCTTTGGGGCCATGGAGGGTATGCCCACCGAAACTCAGCAGGTCGACCCCCAGGGCATCGGATTGGACGGTGATTTTTCCGATGCTTTGACTGGCATCGCAGTGAAAGCGAATCCCCCGATTGGTACAGACGCTGGCGATCTGTCGGATCGGTTGAATAATCCCAGTTTCCCAGCTCGCGT
>JBJSWM010000038.1:0-2937 GCA_046085865.1 Pirellulaceae bacterium | reverse complement strand
GTTGCCCCCAAGACGGCTCGGCTTTACCCCCGATCGGCCGCAATCCGACTCGCCAATTTGGCCCCCCCGGCCGCTCGTCCATGAGCCACGGGGCGGACCTGTGTGGCAGTTTTTTAAGCAATTTTCGGATGCGAGGTCAACGTCAATCCGATGCGCCGCAAGAAGTACCAGAGGATGGCGTTCGATCTTTACGCCTTCTGTCCGTTGATGGTATAGAAACAAGTCGGATTTGGGGGGCAGGTCGATGGATCGGCCAGCTTCCCTGTTTGCACAACTCCCTGTTCGCTCAATGCTCTGATCGCACTTCCCTGAGGTGGATTGAACCACGGGGTGCTAGGCGTTCAGCAGACGATGGCTTCGGGAAGGGAGTCCCGGACAGGATGCAACGACGCTGGGGATGGGATGAATCGAGGTTTCCACCGCAAGGTGACCAGGATGCCTATGCATTGCAGGTTGCCAGGGGAGCTGCGCGCATGGCGCAGCAGCGGGTGGTACTGATCGGCCTGGCGCGCAATCTAGGCTCGAAAATCCACAGCACATCGCTCGCCCTAGAGTCGCTCGGCAATCATTTCCTCGACTACCGCATCGCCATTTACGAAAACGATTCGGAGGATGGTACCGGTGGATGGCTGGAGCAATGGCGGGATCGCCAGCAGCGGCTGGTGCTGATCCGTGAGGCGTTGGGCGATCCAAAGCACCCGCCCAAAAGATCCTCCCACCGAGGAGAGCGGATGGGATACTACCGCAGCCAGTGCCAGGAACTGGTGCGGGAGCGATGGTCCAACTGGGACGCTGCGATCCTCATCGACCTCGACCTGGATGGTCTGTTCAGTGAAGAAGGGGTGGCACACAGTTTCGGCGCGGCGGACTGGGACTTTGTCGGCTCCAATGGCTTGATCTTCCGCCGCAATCGCTGGGATGCCAACCGCGTGATCCAATACGACGCATGGGCTTTCCGTCCTGCTGGAAGCTGGGAAGCGATCCCAACTGGCCAGGTCAACACCATGGTCTGGCAGCGGGGGGAGCCGTTGGTTCCTGTCTACTCTTGCTTTGGTGGATTGGGAATCTACCGGATGGAAGCCTATTGCAGAGGTCGCTACGGCGGCCCGGACTGCGAGCATGTTCCATTTCATCGCAGCCTCTGGGAGCAGGGCTTTCGACAGCTCTACCTCAACCCCAGCCAAATCGTTCTCTATGGTCGCAAGGTGCGACGCTGGGACCGTTGGGTTCATCGAATCGATCGCATGCTTGGAAAGGTGGGACTCCCCAGGCCCGCTTGGCATTTTCCACCGGATTTTAGCGACCATCGGTCGATCGCAGCGACAACTGGCCGGGCAATCGCCAGCAGGGCAGCAGGATAGAAACGAGCAGTGGAAGCATGAAGAATTACCGACGAGCGCTTCGAGAAGCGATGAAGTTCTGGCCTTCGCTGTTGCTGGCGATGGCCTGTTCCATGATGGTCGCAATGCTTTGGGGCGGGAACATTCTCGGGTTCTATCCGATCCTGGAAGTCACGCTGCATGGGGAGTCGGTGCAGAGCTGGATGGAGCGGGAGATCTCGCGGCACGAAACGGAAATCCAGCGGATTGAAGGGGAGCTGAAGAATATCCCCCAGTATGCCAGCCTTCCCAAAATGATGCTGGACCAGCAGGCAAAGTGGAATCAAGATCTGCTAGTGCAGCGAGGGCGATTGCTCAGCTGGCAGAAATCGAAACCGTGGATCGAGCGATTTGTGCCGAAGGATCCTTTCCAGACCGTCGCCTGGATCGTCGCCATCCTGATGATCAGCACCCTGGTCAAGCACCTCTTTTTGGTGATCAATGAACTGCTTGTGGGGCGCGCGGCCCTCGATATCTCTCGAGGCATCCGACAGCGTATCTTCGAGAAAGCGCTCCATCTGGATCGCGCCTCCTACTCGCACATCGGCACCAGTGGCTTCACGGCTCACATCGCGCACACCGCCGAAGGGCTGTCCCAGGGATTGACCAATACCCTGGGCGGCGCCGTCCGCGAACCGCTGAAAATCGCTTCGTGCCTTGCCGCCGCTGGCTTCATCTGCTGGCGACTGTTGCTGATCAGCATGATCGTAGCCCCCGTCGTCGGTTTCCTTCTGGTCTGGCTGACTCGGCGGCTCAAGACGATCTCGCAGCGGGTGCTGATGCGAGCCGGCAGTTTCCACGAGGTGATGCTGGAGTCGCTTGGAAACCTGCAGACCGTCCAAGCCTATTCGATGGAGCAGACGGAGGCGAAGCGGTTTGAATTGGCGACGATGGACATGCGCAATTACGGCTTGCGTTTCATTTTTTACACCGCCCTGACCAAGCCAGTCATCGAATTCCTCGGTCTGGGAATGCTCTGCACCACCATCGTCGGCGGCGCCTACTTGGTGCTCAATCAAGAGACACAGCTGCTTGGATTCACCGTCTGTGAGGAACCTCTTAGCGTTTCCAGCCTCCTGATTTTCTTCGGCGCACTGATTGGCGCCAGCGATCCACTTCGAAAACTCTCCGGTGTCTATTCCAGCATCTACGCCGGATCGGTCGCCGCCGATGCACTCTACCCGCTACTGGACCAGCCCAGCCTGATTCGGGACCCCGACAATCCAGTGCCATTGGCACCGGGCCGGCATGCGATCGCTTTGCATCAGGTGACCTTCGGCTATCGCCCCGAACAGCCGATCCTGCGCGATGTCTCCCTGGAAATCCCCGCCGGGTCGACGATCGCCATCGTCGGACACAACGGCACCGGCAAGTCAACGATGATCAGCCTACTCTGCCGATTCTACGATCCGCAGCATGGACAAGTGACGCTGGGTGGTGTCGAACTGAAGCAGTTGAGGCTTGATGATTTGCGCCGACGGATCGCTCTGGTGACGCAGCACACCGAGCTTTTCAATGAGTCGATTTCCTACAACATCGCGTACGGCACCCCGGGTGC
>JBJSWM010000037.1:0-4663 GCA_046085865.1 Pirellulaceae bacterium | reverse complement strand
GTCACATCCTTGATGAGCCGAGCGGCGCTGAGGATGGGGGACAGTCAGTTCGCTCTTCGGCGTCTGGAGGCAGAGTCGAAGTCGGGCGGGATATCGCTGGAACATCGATTCCAATGGATCGATCTGCTGCAGCGCAGTGGGCGGGCTAAGGCGGCTCAAGAGCTGCAGCGCCGCGTCCTGGCGATCATGCCCGAGCCATTGGCGGTGCAGACGGAACTGCGTGATCTGGAGAACAAGACGATGGCCGATCCAATCCGACAGTTGGGATGGAACCTTTGGCAACTGCAGATTGCGATACCAGGAGCTACCTCCTCTTCCTACACACTGGCACTGGCCGACAGCTACAAGGAACTGGATTCGACGCGAGCCAGGGATTTGGTGCGGGCGGCGATCCAGGAGCTGCTGCGCGATGGCACGCAGTTTCGGGTGCTCCCATCGGCCATCCTTTACTATCACAGTCAGGAGGCAGGTTATCGGTGGCGCGCGGCGATCGAAGCAGGGAACCTGACCGAGGCGGAGGCAGCAGTCGCGGATGCCTTCCGAATGCGTCCAGAGGATATCGATCAGCCGATCGCTGCGACTGCCAAGGCAGAGGCAGCCTTCGGGAAAGAGGTGGCCGATCGCTGGCTGGCTCGCTACGTCGATTTCCATCGGGAGCATCTGGCCAAGTGGCCTAAGGATGCGATGTTTCACAACAACCTCGCATGGCTCCTGGCCCGCACCGATCGCCAATTGCCAGAGGCGTTGGAGCATGCCACCAAGGCATGCCAGTTGCGTCCCGACGAACCAACGTACTTAGATACCTTGGCGGAAGTCCAGTTTCGTCTGAGGGATTTTGATGCCGCGATCGCAACGGCAGAGCAGTGTTTGAAGCTGGAGCACAAAGACCCGCACGCGCAGCGACAGTGGAATCGATTTGTCGAGGGGAAGCGATCAGCGGAATCCAAGGCGTCTCCGTGATCTGTCGCATCCGTCGGCTCCGGCGTTGCAACCGCACCAATAGGTTAGGAAGACCGTTTGCGTCTCCGCGCAGCAGGCTCAGAGTGTGAACCAACAGTCGGACCAATTGGCTCGGGCGGCGCTTGATCCTGAAGGGCCAGAAGAATCCAGCCTCTTGGGTCGTTCTCCAGTCCATGCAAATCGTCCAGCAGCGATCCCTCTGGAGGCATCCCAAGACGGCTCCAAAGGTAGCCCAACCGAATCTCAGGAAATCGCTGCGGCTGATAATCGCTCAGCGAATCAGCAGGTATCCACAGCCGCACCTCGTCGGCGCTACCGTCCGAGACGATCGCCACTTGGGGTGTCTCGACCTTTTCCTTGTCTGCCTGAAGTCTCAGGATCCGATTTCTTTCCATCCAGTGGACAACCGGCTCTCGCTTCGATTCGATTTTCGATCGAACTTTGCCGTGCCGGTCGATCGACCAGGTCGCTTCGAATAGATGATGGGTCTCCCCCCAGCGACGCTGCCTAGCTGCTCCACGGGTGTCGATTCCAACAGTCACCGAACCTTCGAAAATCGGACCAGCCGAATTTGCTGCCGACTGTCTGGGGGTTCGCCAGACGGCCTGAATCCCTTCCGGTGCCCAGGCCAAACGGCATTCCAGAATGGACGGTGCTGCCCGCAGGCACCGGATCGGCGGTATCGCATACGCTGACGATAAGGGGCTGCAGGTTCCGGTCCATGGATGACGGTAAACCGCTACCTGGAAATCGAACAGCATCAGCGGTTCGATCCAATGCTTTTCAGAGCTCTCCATCTACCCACTCCCATCGCTGTGTCGACAGCCATTCGGTCAGCGCTTGAAAAGACTTCAACGAAAGATCTTTGGGACGCAGGATCTGGATCTGAATGCCGTTGCGGCCACTGCGTTCGAAGGTCCACTTGGAGGGGTCGGCAATTTTTTTGCGTGTAGGGATCGGGATCCATGCACCCAGTCCAGTGACTTGCAGCAGGTAGCCACCCTTCGGAGAAGGCTCGATCGTCACCTGAATCCTTGCGACGTCTTTTTCTCCTTGCGGCGAAGTTGCCCTTGCGTGCAGCGCCGTCCGAATCTGCTGGTGCAATGCCGATGCAGAAGGGTCCTTACCTGACGGGTCGATGGGAGGTGGCGATACCGTCTGTCGATCGGCAACCAAGGGGACCTCAGGAAGCTGTTTTCCAGGTGCGGTACCAGTCGCAACCTTGCTCTTTCTCCTCGTGCCTTGTGTCCGTTTGGTATCGGCTGATGGGGGGTTGATGCCGGTATGGCGGATCAACTCACGACTGGTTGCCGTCTGCTGCGACTCCGGTAGCGCCTTCAGTTGCTCGGGGGTTCCGCATGCCATCAGCCTGCCTCCATCGCGCCCTGCGCCTGGTCCTAGATCGACCACCCAGTCTGCGTGTTTGATCAGATCCAGATGATGCTCGATCAAAATCATCGTATTGCCCTGGTCGACTAGACGATGGAGCACCAGCAGCAATTTGGCAATGTCGTCCAGGTGGAGTCCGGTGGTTGGTTCGTCGAGCAGGTAGAGGGTCTGGCCCTGGGAGGTCAGCGAGAGTTCGGACGCCAGCTTGACCCGCTGAGCTTCGCCGCCACTGAGCGTCGGCGCGGGCTGTCCCAGCGGCAGGTATTCCAATCCGACATCGCACAGCGTCTGCAGCGACTTGACGATTTTTGGGGAATCCTCAAAAAGGCGAATCGCTTCGGATGCGGACATTTCCAGGACATCATGGATCGATCGGCCCCGGTACCGAAGTTCCAGCACCTCATCGCGATACCGTCTCCCCTGGCATGCCTCGCACTCGATCCAGACATCGGGGAGGAAGTGCATGACGATTCTTAGCTTGCCGTCCCCCTGGCACTGCTGGCAGCGTCCTTCGCCGACGTTGAAGCTGAACCAACCCGGGTCCATGCCGCGCGCCGCAGCCTCCGGAAGTTTGGCGAAGAGCTTTCGGACCTCATCGAAAATTCCCAGATAGGTGGCTGCATTGGAGGAAGGGGAGTTGCCCAGTGGCGACTGATCGACGAACGCGACTTTGCGGATCCGGTTGGAATGCCGGTACTCCGAGTGCATGCCGATCGAATCGGTGTGGAAATGCAGCTTTCGCAGAACCGCGGGTTGGAGTACATCCAGCACCAAGCTGCTTTTTCCACTACCACTTGGTCCTGTGACGACGGTCATTCGACCGACAGGAAAATCGACATCGATGCTCCGAAGCGTGTTGTGCTTGGCACCTCGGATTCCGATCCAGGCATCGGCGTCGTTGCGATCTGGAAGTGGTCGTCGCGAGGGAGGACTTGGAATTGCCTCCGAGCCGGCACGAAGATAGCTGGCCGTCAGCCCCTCTCCCGCATCGCGCACCTGAGCTGGCGTGCCGGAAGCAACGATGCGGCCGCCCCGGCGCCCAGCTCCTGGACCGAAATCGATCAGGTGATCGGCAGCCTGGATGATGTCCCGATCATGCTCGACCACCACCAGGGTGTTGCCCAGATCGCGCAGCCGCTTCAACGCCTCCAGCAGCATGTGTGTATCTTGGGGATGAAGCCCGACGGTGGGTTCGTCGAGAACATAGAGAACACCCGTCAGGCCACTGCCCAGCTGCGATGCCAGCCGAATGCGCTGGGCTTCGCCGCCTGAGAGGCTATGGGCTTCGCGACCTAGTGAAAGGTAACCCAGGCCTATGTCGACGAGGAAACCGAGCCTTCGCGTCAATTCACCGTGCAGTTCCTGGATCGCCCGCCCTTCCCGCGTATCCTGCTGAAAGCTCAGCCAGTGCCGATGCATCTCGGCCAGCGGCATCTGATTCCAGTCGGCCATCGTCATCCCGGAGTAACTGACCGCAGTCGCTAGAGGTTCCAGGCGCGATCCCAGGCAGGCGGTGCAGGGAATCCGTGTGACGGCCCCCTGCAAGGCAGACCTCGCACCTGGCACCGCCGCTTGGCATCGATCCAGTGCCTGATAGAGCCCCAGGTGCTGGAACTTCACGATTCCCGAGTAGGAAGAAAATCCAGACGGCCACCGCAGCTCAATCCACCGCTGGGCATCCCCATGTAGCAGCCAGTGCCGTTTGCTCTGCGGCCATCGCTCAATCGGCAGCTCGCCCGGAAGATCCCCCGCTTCGATGAGAGCGTCCAGAAGCGATCGCATCGGATGGGGCGGACTGGGTACCGATCCCCAGGCCACAATCGCTCCTTCGAAGAGTGTCTTCGAGGGGTCCAACAGCAGCGATGGATCGATGCCTCGTTGGGTTCCCAGACCTTCGCACTGCCGGCACCATCCAGAAGGGGTGTTGAACGAGAAATTCTGCGGGATCAGATCGGGGTAGCGGACGCGGCAGGATGGGCACGAACGATGGCGACTGAAAAACGTTCGCCCCCACCGTGGCTCCGGCTGGTTCGGATCGACCAGTACGATTTCCAGATCGCCGTCTCCTTCCCGGAATGCGGTTTCCAGACTCTCCAGCAGTCGGGTTCGTGAACTGCGGGGGCTCAAACGGTCCACCAGAATGGCGATGGATTCCACTGGAGCCCGTTTCTTCGCTTGCTGAAGGTCATCCAGTCGGAAGGTCTTGTGGTCGATCTGGCCTACGCACAGCTTCAGAGCCACCCATCTGAGATCCATTGCAAGCCTTGCATCCAAGGGGAGGGTGAAGTCGGTTTTTTTACCCTCCCTCAGGGAG
>JBJSWM010000036.1:0-1179 GCA_046085865.1 Pirellulaceae bacterium | reverse complement strand
CGTCCGCTCCAGCCCCAGTAGCACCGATCGAACGTCCTTCGGCTAGCGGAGAGGGTGCCAACGGAGACGGGGCCGCCATGGCACCGGCGGCGGCAGGCCACGGACCATGACTCCTGAATGGTTGGATCTTCCCGAGCTGCGGTCATGCGACAGCCCGCGTCAGGTGCTCCGGCTTCCCCCGGAGACGGATGTCCCATTGACGGATCGGGTGCGCTCTCTGATCAACACCCCTTCGTTCCATCGGCTCACCCGCATCTCCCAGCTTGGACTGGTGGCCACCGTGTATCCCGGCGCGACTCACTCGCGTTGGGAGCACTCCCTGGGGGTCTACCGACTGGGGCTTCAGGTACTTCGAGCCATCGGTGGCCTTGAGGAGATGGATCAGGCGATCACGGCGGACGAGGCGAAGGCTTTTCTGGTAGCGGCATTGTTGCACGACGTTGGGCATTGGCCATTTTGCCATCCGATCGAGGACTTGCGTTTGACCGGCGTGCAGCCGCACGAAACGATGGCTGAGTCGCTTTTAGACGGGGGTGAGTTCTGCGATCTGCTCCAGCAAGAGTGGCAGTTGACGCCTGCTGATGTTGCCAATGTCATTCATCCCCGCGAGGGACAGCCACGGCGACTGATTCATCGCTTGCTTTCCGGCCCCATCGATATCGACAAACTGGATTATCTAGATCGCGACAGCCTGCATGCAGGAGTCCCCTATGGAAGGCACTTCGACCGGCAGCGTTTGATCGGTGCAATGTGTCGTGGCGAGAGCCTCGACGCTTTGGCGATCACCGAGAAGGGGAAGACGGCGGCCGAGCTGATGGTGGTGGCGCGGTATGTGATGTTCAGTGAAGTCTATTGGCATTCCACCGTTCGTTCGGCGACGGCGATGTTGCAGCGTGCCGTGTTTGAACTGGGGCAGATGCGGGGCGAATCGACCCCGGATTTTGGCCGGATGCTAGCCTCCTGGAATCTGCTATCGGAAGCGGAGTGGATCGACCGATTGAGGCAGCAGGCGGACGGCAGTGTGGCGATGCCGCTGGTGGAAGGGCTTTTTGGACGCCAGCGAAGGCTGTTCAAACGGGTGGCTCAGTACCATGCCCACGAATCACCAGAGCTGCATGGCCTTTTGGCTAGGCGGCCCTACCCTCAACTGGTCCAGTGCAGCCATGCTCTCAGTCGCAG
>JBJSWM010000035.1:0-1934 GCA_046085865.1 Pirellulaceae bacterium | reverse complement strand
GGCTACCAAGAAGTTCCCTGTAGGGTGTGTGAGCCGGTCGCATGGCCTTCGACGCCGTGACGGCGACAATGCTCAACGGTTAGAAAACCCAACTGGGAAAACCGTCGCGACCGCGAACACACCAGAACCAAAGGTTCGTACAAGCCCATCCACCATCTGGCGATGGTGGCTACCAAGAGCGTGATGCCGACGAAATCTTCCACCATCTGGCGATGGTGGCTACCAAGAGCGTGTCAGTTCAACCAGCTCCCACTTCCGGCTTTCTGTTCAGGCTCAGGCCGGAACAACGCAAGCGGTCGGGTGGTGCTTATCATCGGCTGAGGGATGCAAAGTTCTGGCCCCCTTCGCGAGGCGCTATCGCAAGCAGGAAGCGATCGGGGCGGCGAGATACGGACGCGAGAGAACTTTTGAGAACCGAACATCAGGGGCGGACGACTTGAACCTGGGTACTGGTATCGACGGGTGTTGGGTTCTGACGACTGATGACGCGAGCTCGCAAGATGATCGGCTGCTCCAACTGCGGTGTGATTCTCAGTTTCCACTGGAGCACCTCACCGGCTCGCACCGTCCGGATCGTCTCTGTCGATACGATCCCGATCGACTCAAATGTTGTCTGATAAAGCCGGTCGATGTGCTCCAACGATTCAATCCTGACCCCTTGCGGCACTGCAACCGACACGATGACGTCCTGATCGTCCACCGCGCGCAGATTCCTCAGGAAAAGATCGAACGTCGAAACCCGATCGGTTGGAATCGGGTCGGCCGACGGACGAATCTCCAGAGCCCAGGGACCGGTTGATTCTGCCGAAGGCTGCCCCAGAGGCTCGACTGGAGGAAGCACCGGACCTGCACCACCTCCCGGCCCCGCAGGATTGGCGGGCATCTGCCCCAGCACCTGCAGCTCCATCCGGTCACTGCCCTGGATGCCATCGGCAGACTGAGCTGTTGCGGCCAAGGGGACGGAACCTGGGAGCACTCCCAGAAGCTGGGTATCGAGTTGGACCATGGAGCCGGGTTGGAGCGGACCGGGGAGATTCCACTGCAGGACTCCTTCACGCCGAGGAGTCACCGTGCCGTTGCTGGCCTGCACCGCCTGAACCGCATTGGGATATTGGAACTGCACCTGCACTCCAATCAGCGGCGCGGTACCGCGATTGACCACCTCGGTCCGGACGATTTTTGTCGTGCCGAGATTCATTTGGGTCAGCCCCCCGTCGGCCATCAAGCGGACGGAGAGGGCAGCCTGAGCGGGAACGGATGCCGCGGCAGTCAATTGCGATTGGGCTGAGGCAAGCGATGTGCTGGTGGAATTGGCCGTGGCACGAATCCCCAGAACACCTTCCTTTCGTGCCACTAGGCGTATCGGCACCACCACGCGCTCCCCCGCCGCCAACGATCCAAGTCGCTGTTCTACCGAATTGCGTTCTGTGCTCGCTTCCACCAGACCAGTATCGGTCTCCACCAGCAGTTGGAGATCGCTTACCGACTGCTTGCCTGTATTGACCACAGCGATCGAGTAGGGGATTGGCTGTCCGACTTCGACACGTTCTCCGATGTCGGAAGAAAGAGAGATCTGAAGGCTGGGCTTGGCCAATCGAATCGGCAACGATTTGCTCACCCGCATCGATGGTTCGGCAGAGACGGCTTTGGAACTTCCGGTGGCAGAAAACTGCACTGTCGCATCGGCCTCAACCGTTCCAACCAGTTCCAGAGCGACGTCCAACTGCTGTCGAGCAGGCAGCGTCCCGATTTCCCAGACGGCGGTTCGATCGGTCACTTGGGTCGCTTTGGGGGTGGTCCCCAACAGCTGCATGCCAACCGGAAGTTCGGCCCGAAGGACAACATTTTCTGCAGCAAGATCTCCCGCATTGGCAAGGGAAGCTCCCAAGGTGAACTTCTGGCCCGGAGTGGCTGCCTCCGTGCCACCCGCGTTG
>JBJSWM010000034.1:0-3543 GCA_046085865.1 Pirellulaceae bacterium | reverse complement strand
CGATCCCACCACAACCACCAACCAACTGAGGGTCGCTCTCACCCACCCCAAACAATCGCTTCCTCCGGAATCCGCTCCGCTAGCCATCGAATGAATGCCAGCAGCCGAAGATCGTTCTAGAAAGCACGACGAACAATCACCGCCGCTCCCCGAGGACGCGGCTGGCGGTGAACCCAAGTCGGCGGTGCCCCAAGAGCCAGCTAATTTCCCGAGCCTTCGCAGAAAATCGAATGAGACTGCAAGGAAATAGAGGAATCCGCCAAATCGATCGATCCCGGTCCGTTAGCAACCATTGTGCCGCGAAAGCGTGAAAAGACACCTTTACGCAACGCCCGGAAGATTCTCTCTAAAGTAATCGCCCCTATCGAATCGAAAATAAACGTCGGACAGCTTGGTCTATCCATGCCGCAAATGACGCTCGCACGGAGAAAGCCGGGTTGGACATGCCGGGGGGCATTCCAATAAAGAATCGATCGCGCTGGTCTCCAAGCCAGACGTCGACTCTTCCACAAAGCGACTGACGCCGAGCGATCGGTGTGTGGTTGACTTGCGTAGGGACTCCCGGTGCGTCTAACACGATTGCGATCGACGGGAGCTTTGACGACGGCCGTAGGGGTGCGGTGCCGTCGGAGATGCTTGAGCGAAATAGGCGAATGGATGGGATAGAGCTGGTTGCTGATCATCGCTGCCCGGCGTTGCCAGCAGAGTGGAATCCCAAATCCAAACAGGCCTTGAAACCTATCACACACTTCAACCCTCACTGCGATCCGTCGCGATGAGACTCAGTCGTCCAGCATCGGAAGCGAAGGGACGACGGAAGCGGGTGGTGTTGCGTTCAGGGAGACAAGTTTCGGTACCTGCTGCGGAGCGGTAAGGGCTGAAATTCCAAGCAACCGAAGGTAACGGAGATTCTCAATATGAAGGTGTTCACCACAGGACAGGTCGCGAAGATCTGTAAGGTGGCCCCGCGAACCGTTAGCAAATGGTTCGACTCCGGCCGACTCAAGGGCTATCGCATCCCCGGTTCACAAGACCGACGGATTCCGCGAGAGTACCTGATCAAGTTTCTCAAAGAGCATGGAATGCCCTTGGGGGATCTTGAAGACGAGGCCATGGCCAAAGTACTGATCGTCGCACAAGACCAGGTTCTGATCGAAAACCTGAAGCGCGAGCTACCGCTCGAAAAAAGCTTCAAGGTTTCGGTGGCGGCGAGCGGCTTCGAAGCGGGCATTCAGGCGGAAAGCTTCCATCCAGACAGCATGATCGTCGACTTCTCGATCGGCAAACTGGAAGCGTTGCAAATCTGTCAGAATCTGCGGAAGAGCGCCGACTTCACCGAAATCATTCTCATCGCCCTGCTGCCCGATGACGGCAACACGATGAGCTTCGATCGGTCCAGCATCAATGAAACGTTCAAAAAGCCTTTCGACGCCCGCTTGCTGGCCGAAAGACTCCGAACGCTCATCGGTGTCAAGAAAGAGTTGGTTTGAGATTCCAGGTGTTCCATGCGGACCCTGGATGACTCCGGGTGCGGGCGAGCCATGTGGCCGCACCGGATGGCTTGCTGTCGCTTTAACCGCTGGAACCCAACGAATCGCTCACACAAAAGCCTTGCCTGGCAACCGGCAAGGCTTTTTTTATTGGTCGACTGAGTATCGGCGAGCCGGTTCGCATCGACTCCCAAGAGATCATGGACGCCTGTTTCCCCACATCACCAGCCCCGGGGCTTGAATGGGAAAATTCCCTCCTACCTCCACCAGTGGCTCCGCCACCGGCAATGGAAATGTCGAACCTCCGGGCCTGAAGAGCGCTAGCGGAACACCATGGTTCAATTCACGAAAAGCATGGAGCCAAAACCTCCAACGGCGACTCCACACGGGCGAGACGCCCGTGCCACGAAGTCGGCCTCGCGAACGACTCTCTGTTTCCCCACATCACCAGCCCCGGAGGGGCGGCAGAGTGATTGCCGGGGCAGCGAGGCCCCGGGGCTCGTAGAAGAAAAAACCCCCTCCTATCTCCACCAGTCGCTGGTGCAACCGGCATTTCGATATCAAAAAGGTGTGTGATTGAACCATAATCTCGTCAACCTACGAGTCCGCACGGGCGGGACGCCGGTGCTACGAAGATGGATGACGGAAGCAGTCGAAGGAGATGTAGCGTGCGCTACAATTGCTGGCGGCTTGCGAGTTGAAGTCGGAAGAGCCAAAATTTGCTGCCGAAGCACCCCTGCGGAATGATCGTGCCAAGAGTTTTTGCCTGATTCCGTTCCCACCGACGAAAGAAGCAAGGCGATGAGCAACCATTTCGACGCGCAGGGCCGACCCGTCATGGTGGAAGTCACCGATAAACCCAACACCCATCGTCGCGCTGTCGCTCGTGCACTCATCGCCATGCAACCTGCCACCCGCGAATCGATCCAGACCGGGGCAGGTCGCAAAGGGGATGTCTTGCAAGTGGCCACCCTGGCTGGAATCCAAGCCGGCAAACATTGCTCCCACTGGATCCCGCTCTGCCACCCAATCCCGCTCGATTCCCTCACCGTCCATTTTCATTGGCGGGATGATGGCCTTCTTGAGTGCGTCGCGGAGGCGGCCACCATCTGGAGAACGGGTGTGGAAATGGAAGCGATGACGGCCGTTTCAGCAGCTGCGCTGACGGTCTATGACATGGTCAAAGGGATCGATCGCTGGACCGAAATCCGTTCCATCTCACTGATGAAAAAGGAAGGTGGCGAGCAGGGAAACCTGCAACACCCTGAATGGAGGGAGGGAAAATCGGCCGGGGAGGCAGATGGCAGCGGTTGATCGACGGCGGTTTCTTCGGTTTTCTTCGGTAGACTTCGGCATCTTGGAGTTATCCTCCAAATCGTCCATACTGTAGGATTGAGAGTTGACCTAGAGTTTTTGCCATCGAGCCAAGCGGCGATTGATCGCCGTCCCCTTTCTATTGTCTCCCGCCGTCGGAATTTGACGATGAATTCGTATCGCCAGTTGAGTTGGTATGCCGTGATCCTGCTGGTTGCCCTCCGCTTTTCTGTCGGCTGGCACTTTTATATGGAAGGGGCGTCGAAGGTCCGTGACGGCAAATTTTCGTCGATCGGGTTTCTTCAGGCCGCCAAAGGACCACTAGCGGGCCAGTTCCAGGCGTTGATCCCAGACCAGGATGGTTCGATCCGCCTCGATCGCGACAAGATGGCTCAGGTCATCGGCGACTATGTCGCGCAGGCCTCCACCTACTATGGATTTGAGAACAAACAGGAAGCCGACAAGCTGGCCAATAAGGCGATCGACCAGATCGATTCGATCTACGCTCAATGGTCCAAGGACATTCAGGACTACAAGAATTCCCGGAAGCGAATCGCTTCGCTGGAGAAAGATCCCAAGCGGACGGAAATCGCCTCCCTTCGCACGCAGAAGGAGTCGGTCGAATCGGATTGGAAGGCATTGGTTCGGCCAGCGCTGGGTGCGGTCGACAAGACGACTCGGGGGCTAGAGACCCAGTTGCATCAGTTGGCTGGTGGCAGCAAGCCGCCGTTGGCTTTCC
>JBJSWM010000033.1:0-2563 GCA_046085865.1 Pirellulaceae bacterium | reverse complement strand
TCTCTGGGAGACGCCGGAGCAAGCCGTTGCAGCACCCCCTTCGTCAGAAGCAAACAGCCGTTCTCAATCGGATGTCGAACCAGCCCCAAGCAGCCCACGCAACCGCGAACCGAGACGAGACTCGGGAAGCGGTGGTGGAGCAAGCCCGACGGAAGGTCAGCGCGATGCACGCGGGTTCGCCGAGCATTCAAGGACTCGCGAGGAACCACCAACTCCACGACGCGAGCAGGCGCGGAATCCAGATCCAGCGCGGGAGGCTCGACGCGAGACTCCTGCTGCAGCACCCCCGACCCGCAGTCATTCCCCCTCCCCTCGCGACTCGGAGGATACCCCCTCCGATCGACGCGGACAGCGGCGCCCGTCGCGCCGAGCCTTGGCGAGCGGGGTTGAGCCAACCACCCAAAACGTCTCCTCGGCACCAACCAACCCGGCAACTTTCTCCGACCCTCCCGCAAGGCCTAGCCGAGACAGGGATCCGTGGGATCTTGAGGAGCCCCCAGAGATTGCGGAGGCACAGTCCGTCGAGCCTTCGGATCGAGAAGCCTCGGAAGAACCAGGACCTCGACGCCGCCGACGACGCGGTCGCCGTGGCGGCCGAGGTTCCCGAACCGCAGGGGAACGTGGCGGCTCAGAGCGATCAGAAGAAGTCACCGAGGACGGTCCCCAGCCCATCGCTTCCAGTGACCGGGAGCCTGCCCCCCGCAGTCGCCCGTCGCGATCAAGAGATGCTATGGTGGAACCCGAACGGGTCGATTGGCAAGAGGAACTGGAGCCTGCGGGAGAAGCGGTGAGCGGCGAATCGTCGCGTGCTCTCAGGAAAGTTCCCACCTGGTCCGATGCGATTGCCATCCTCGTTGAGGGGAATATGGAAAACCATCGCAGAACCCCCGCAAGCAGCGGTCGCGGCCCTCGCTCGCGTCCCCAAGATGGACCGCGATCGGAGCGGCCCCAAGATGGAGGCCGCCGTCGATCGGATGCCCCTCGTTCTGAATCTCCCCGGTCGGAATCGCCGCGTTCTGATTCGCCGCGTTCTGATTCGCCGCGTTCGGAATCGCCCCGTTCGTATGACCGATCCGAAGATCGGCCGGCAAGAGCCCCGGCTCCCAGAAGCCACGAACCCAGAAGCGGTGGCCCGCGATCAGATTCGTACCGCGATGAACCATCATCCAGCATCGACCGACCTCGCTCCGAAGAGGATCGCCCATCCGAAGGCCGAAGACGCTACGATCGATCGCGTCCGCCCCGCAGACGGCCACCCGGAGACCAAGCACCTCCCGAACCATCGGTGGACTGAAAGCGAAAAATGAGGTCGGAGTTGGTCCCATTTCTTGCCGTTGGTACTTGACCAATCACCGATCGCTGCGACGATGTTAAAGGCAATGTCGAACACCGCCCGTCAGGGGCTCTCGCAAGGATGATGCGTGAACCTGGTCAGGACTTAACTGTAGCAGCCATAAGCGACTAAGTTCTGTGCGGGAGCCTCTGACGGGCGGTGGCGGCAAAACATCTGGCTTCTCTTCACGCCCCTTCGCTCTCGCTCACGTTTCGGCGATTGGGCCTTCTGCGGCTCATCTGGGTTTCGTGTCGGTTGCAATTCTCTCTGCCGCGACTCAAGACTTGCCTGTGGCCACAGCAACCAGTCACCGTCCCAAGAGACGGGTAAGACCTATTTGCGACTCTCATTCAGGGAAGACCAGATCTATTTCTTTACCCTCGCTCAGGGACGGTTAGCTCCATCGCACGCTTTGTCTCGGTAGCTCTCTTGCCCCTACGACTCCATCCTGCCCACTCCGGTCGGCCGGAAGGAAACGACCGACAAGATTGCCGAATGGACTAGAAAAAGATGGGGCATTCGTAAGCCTCGCACTGGGCCCCTGCAAGTCACCCCCTCACCAAGGCACCGCGACGCTTCAGAAGTCCATCTGTCCACTCGCTCTCCGTGGCTCGATGTCTCCGTGAGAAGCACATGGGCGAGATCAGTTTTTTTCGTTCCATGGTGTCCCACTGACCCACAGAATGCCAAGTGGAACCTGGTTTCTAGCTGGTCTTCTCCCGCCGCAGCATTGGACTCTCAGAAGCGTCAAACCTAAAGCCTCTCAATTCGCAGGTGATCGCCCTTGCGATACACTGAGAAGGGATCGCCCACCCAGGTCGCTCATACCGCACTTGCGATCTTCCGCGTTCCGCTAAGCACCGCTCACGCTGGCCAATCGGAGGACTTCACGCATGCTGAGTCTATTTGAACTCTTCAAGATCGGCATAGGCCCCAGCAGCTCCCATACCGTAGGCCCGATGATTGCTGCCGGCCGCTTTGTGCGTCGCCTGGAGGCAGATGGTTTGATAGGGAAGGTTGAGTCTGTTGAGGTCGATCTTTTCGGCTCGCTTGCACTGACAGGAAAGGGACACGCGACCGACCAAGCAGTCCTCGGTGGGCTGTTGGGATTCCACCCCGCCTCGCTTGATCTGGAACAGTATGGGAAAGCGCTGGAAGCGATCGAACAAACCAAGTCGCTGCCGCTTTTGGGAGGCGCCGCGACCGTTCCGTTCGATCCAAGAAAGACGA
>JBJSWM010000032.1:0-604 GCA_046085865.1 Pirellulaceae bacterium | reverse complement strand
CGGGCAAACGCCTATCATGCTTCTCTCTGGGATTTTGAACCTTGATGGGCACCTTTATCCGGTCCGTTCTACTCTGGTGAATCTAACTGTCGTTCGTTCCATTCGTCGTTATCGCGTTTCGCTTCTTCATTTGCAGGAGAGCCTCCCCAGAGCATCCAGCAATCGTGAAATCGCTCTGCCTCACTTTGTCTCAGGCAACTCAGTGCGGTTCAGTCTCAGCGTCTCAAGTGATATTGCGACTCTCCTGCGAAATCGCTCGGCGACCGTCAGGCCAAAACCCTCTTCCACTGGCGAATCCGCCGAACCCGGTGACGATCGTCGACGCAACCAGATGGATGCTGCCAGCCAAGCCGCCGCTGTGCCGCTGGAATCTGCCACCCATGACCGAGTCTCGTCCATAGGCTGATCGCCCGATTTCTGATGGAATCGAACGGGCATGACTGCCGCCCCATCACCAGTTTGTGGTTCACGCGGACCCGGCCGATCCTCACCATCCTTCAACGGGATCAGTGGCTTGTCGTCCAATCCTTCGATTTCCGTTTCCTCCTTTTCAGGAAGTCCGGCATCCGGCTGGTTCAAAATCGGTTGTTCGCGATCATCCCTG
>JBJSWM010000031.1:0-1485 GCA_046085865.1 Pirellulaceae bacterium | reverse complement strand
CATTCTGAAAGTTCCCTGGTCCGATCCCAAACCACGGGTTGTCCTTCGTCATCTGAAGCGTAGCTTGCCAGATTTCAATCCTCTGGCGACCATTGTCGCCATCTTTCGTGAAGATCTCCTTGAATCGATCACCGGTCGGAGTCATCCAGAGAAAGAGCAAGGCACCAAGCAGCAAGGGAATAGTGAGCAGCATCCAACGCCTGGGAACGATGGCCATGCAGGTCAATGGGATGACGGCGAAGACCGCCAGCCACGCGGCACGATTTTGCGTTTGGTAGGTCAATTTCAGAAGAAACACTGTCGCTATCGCGGCCAGCAATCGCAGCAGCCAGGGGTTCGCCAGTCGACCGAAGCCAACCGCCAAGGGGATGGCAATTGCATAGATCGCAGCCGCATCGTTATTCCTCCAGTTGGAGGAAACAAAAAAACCGCCATGCCCGACCGCTGCCAAGGTGAAGGTTGCGAAAAGAACCAGGATATCCCTCTTGCAGTCGACGAACTGAATGGTCACCGCCATCAGGACCAGGGAGTCCAGCCAGACAAGGGGGTGATGCCCCTTGCACACGTCCCATGCAGGTCCTCGCTGAAGTCCCTCTGCAAAGCAGACTCCAACCCAAAAGACGAACAAGGCGAAGCAGACAAACAGCGGGTCGCGAAACGGTTGAAATCGTTCCCCAGTTCGGATTTGACGAGCGATCCAACCGGAGACGGCCAAGAGACTGATCCACTGGAAGATACCGAGATACACCATGCATCCGTATTCGCTGGAATATCTCGAGAGATTATAGAAAAGCCCTAGGTGAACAATCACTGCGATCAGCGGATACCAGGGCATCGCAAGCATCAGAAGCACGCTGGCCAACCAAGTATTGACCGCCCAGGATGGTGGTAGCCAGTCCTTGGCAATCCAAGGGTCGATAGACCAGTTTGGATCAGGGAGCAGTGCCGATTCCCGGCGGATGTAGACCACTGCCATTGCCACACAGATGCCATGCAATAACAAGGCGATCAGGCTCAGGAAGTTTTTCTGGATCGTTGACAAAGCGTTCCCTCCTTACCTGCTTTCCTCATCGAGGGTGCCGGCGATCCCACTGGTTGCATGATCGTTTTCCTCTATCAGCCTGTCACGCGGGAAGAGTTTCATTTCCCATTTTTGGAGAGCGGTATCACGATAAGCTGTGACAATGAAGTGGTCGCAGTCGAGTCGCTAGGTGGGAGTTGCGGGCTGCCCCCTCGAGTTCGGATCCATTCTCGCGGGCTGGCGAGGAAATCATGGTACCCCACAACCTACCCAGTCAGGCACAGGAAGGCTTTACGATCTGTGCTCCGATGGAAAGGGGCGATGCCAGGTGCCGCGAGGGATTCCCTTCAAGGATCCCGCCGCAGCGGGATCCTTGATCGCTCCTGGGGATCGCACGGGTAGGCGATCGATCAAGTCTCATATCCCAGATTCGGGGCCAACCATCGCTCGATTTCCCGTAGCGA
>JBJSWM010000030.1:0-23615 GCA_046085865.1 Pirellulaceae bacterium | reverse complement strand
GGAAAGTGCCTGGCACCGATTGGGGAAAGTGCCTGGCACCGATTGGGGAAAGTGCCTGGCACCGATTGGGGAAAGTGCCTGGCACCGATTGGGGAATGGTGCTTTTTGGAGACGGCCTATGGTCCTATAGGTTGAGGCCATCAAGCTATCTACAAAGCTACTTAGGCTCTCCACCTATTTGCTAGCCAAAAGGGCAAAAAGTGCCTGGCACCGATTGGGGAATGGCTGGTTGGGTTGCTGCTTACGCGGGGGGGCTTTGCAGAGCCATCAATTCCTCAGCGATGGTTCCATCCATCACCTGCAACAATTGCGCCAAGGCCTGACTGGCAAGGTAGCCGTCAATGACTCGGTGATCGCAAAGCACGGTGACCAGGATTTGGCCTCGGTCGTCGATCGGTCCGTAGGTGAGGCTGCTGGTTAGAACCAGGGGATGCGACCGATTTAGCGACCCTTGAGAGGCGAGCGTGGATAGCCCGAAAGTCCCCAACTTCTTCGCCTTTTTGCGTCCCCATAGGTGCATCAGCAACCACCAGCTCAGATGGCGAATCGGGGCGGGGAATCGTGCAAGCAGTTGAATGTCCTTTCCAATGGAAGCGATAGGTGCAGTCTTGGCCTGATCGAGAATCTCTTGAATCTCCACCAGGGGCTTCGACTCTGGGGAGGCAATTCTCGGCCAGACCAGTTGACCCTGCTCCTCGATCCCCAAAGGGCGATGCATCGCGATGGTCCCTATGGTGACCGGATGCTGGTACAGCCGTGGCCAGGGAAACGAGAGGTAGGCTTGCCGCAATTCCGGAATCTGCTGCCCAACCAACCCCCAGGCTCGCAGAAAAATACTGGGCCAGCCAACGCGAGTGCTAGCATTTTTCCGAAGTCCCTCCATGCGCCGCGCATCCCAATATCGCTCGACCGCAAATGCAGGAACCGACCTCGCGGCTAAACAAAGATCGATCACGGTGCGTCGATGTCTTGGGAGCAATCGCGATGAGGAACTTGCCATCCAAGGGGATCCTGGGGGGGAAAGCCACGGGATTCGTCGATGGGGAACACGGTGGAGCGACCAAGAGAGGGCGCCGCTGGCGGTACTATAGCAATCATGAGGCATGTGGGGCCATGCAGAAATGGAGGAGCGATGATCGGGCGTGCGTTGAAAGAACTGGCGATTGCAGCGGTTCGTTTCTATCAACGGTGGATTAGCCCGAGCCTAGGGAGCCACTGTCGATTCCATCCCAGTTGCTCCCAGTACATGATTCTCGCGATTGAGAAGTATGGAGTCGTTTCCGGGGTGATTCGCGGCCTTCACCGCATCTGCAGGTGCCATCCGTGGTCTTCAGGTGGCGACGACCCCCCCTGAAAGAATGCCGCTTGGGAGAGACGCAGTTGGGAATTAGACTGATTTCAGCGGCGTGCGGGGGAGTCCAGAGTGTTCGTCGCTTGCGGGAAAGCCGCTGTCGGCGACCCTGCCTTCCCTCCGTTCGAAACAAGGGTTCATCTCGTGATCGCTCCACCTCTTGCCAAAGAGATCCCAAACGTTTTTTCAGTCGATGTGGAGGACTATTTCCAGGTTTCGGCATTTGAAAAAGTCGTTTCGAGAAAGACCTGGGAGGATCGCGAGCTGCGTGTAGAGAAGAGCACGGAGAAAATCCTTCGGCTTCTGAATCGCCATCAGGTGCGTGGGACGTTTTTCATTCTTGGCTGGGTGGCACGCCAATGTCCTGCCCTGATCAAGAAGATTCATCGCGAAGGGCATGAGGTGGCATCCCATGGCTACGCTCATCAGTTGGTCTACGATTTGAATCCCGATCTGTTTCGCGACGATTTGCGGAAGAGCGTCGATGCGATCACTTCCGCATGCGGCGTGCGTCCAATGGCCTATCGCGCCCCTAGCTTCTCGATCACCACGCGCTCGATGTGGGCTTTGGAAGTGCTGGTCCAGGAAGGGTTCCTGGTCGATTCCAGCATTTTCCCCATTCGAGGCCACGACCGTTATGGAGTCCCCAATGCCAAGCGGGAGCTGCACCGTATCGATACACCTTCAGGCCCACTTTTGGAATTTCCACCGACAGCTTGGCACCTTGGGAAAGCCAATGTACCGGTCGGGGGAGGTTACTTTCGGATCTTCCCGCTGGCATTGACGCGCCAAGCGATTCGCCGAGTGCGCAAGTCGGGGCGACCGGCGATGTTCTACATTCATCCGTGGGAGGTCGATCCGGCTCAGCCCCGAATCGAAGGGATCTCTGTCAAGACACGTTTCCGCCACTACCACGGACTAAAGCATACCCACCGCCGGCTTGAAAGACTCCTCAAGAAGCATTTGTTTGCGTCGATGGGGGAAGTGATCGAACGGCTACTGCCAGAGGGAGCTGCGGGGCTGGTGGCGGACTAGCTGTTGCTTCCCGCTGAAGCATCCAGTCTTGAAGTACTGATTGTCCCTTGCTGTCGGATGGAACGCAGGAAGGCTGAAAGCAGGGAAGCTATTGAGTTCAGCCACGTCTCGCCGTGCCGCTAGGGTTCATTCCGGGCATGGCACTGGCCCCTCTGGAAGTCGTGACCGCATCGTTATGGCTCTTGTCGGCGGGCACCTACGGGGATTGAATCGGCAGTTCCAGTTGCATTCTCTTCATCTCCCGCTGGACTTCGACAGAAATCGACCGACGATCTGGGGGCAACTGAAGGGTCCTAGCGATCAGGTCGGTCTCGCGCAGGTCCTGATCGATGCCATCCCAGGTGACGAGGATATCGTCCTCCAGAAATCCCGATCGCTTCGCCATATCGTGAGGAGCGAATTGACCGACATGACGGACACGAAGTGCCAGGTGTCCTGGTGGGATGGACTGGGCGCGGCGGGTCTCTTCGTCCACCGACACCAGGTGGAGTCCTCCAAGTGCACGCCTGCGGAGTTCCCACGTCGAAGCTCGCCAAGACAGGTCGCCGCGTCGCTTCCAGCCATCCTCCAGGTGCAGGGTGATTTCGAGTCGGCTGTTGGATCGGTGCACGATGAGTGGGACGGATTGTGCGTCTCCTGATCGATGGTGAAGAACCCACTGCAGATCGGCCAAAGAAAGGATCGCTTGGCCATCTGCCTGTAGGATTTCGTCTCCAGCTAGCAACCCGGCTCGTTCCGCCGGGCTGTCCTTCTCTGTCCGGAGGACCGTTCCACAAGTCGCCGGATCGATGATCAGTCCAAAAATCTTTGGATGCGGAAAGGGGAACAGGGTTGGTTCCGGAAGTGTTCCGTGACGCTCGAAAGCCATCGCCTTCTGGGCATCGCCAATCTGATGGCAGTGGATGCAGCTCTTGACCAAGCTTCCCTCCTGATCCAGTGCTGCTCCATACTTTCCACGAAGTGATGGATACAGTTCGGGCGACGACACCTCCACCGCCTTCCCCTGCTTTCCTTGCAGCGAGCTGGCGACTGTATCGAAGTTGCGGTGCCAATCCAAGGCTCGCTCCAACGCAGCGCGCAGGCCGGAGATCGAAACATCTTGCGACCATTCTTTCTGATCGGAACGGGTACCATAGCGACCCAAGAGTGTCCCGTTGGGATGGAACAGAAAGACGGCGAAGGATTGATCGGTATCGAACTGAAAGCGGTTCAGGTCCAGGCCATTGGTGGAGACAACCCGCACCCGCACGAACTGCTCCAGAAGTGGACGTAGTGCCGGATGGTTGTCGACCAGATCGTCATCCAACTTCACGCATTCCTCGCATGGGATGCAACGAAGGACCACCAACAAGGGAAGCTCCTGCTTTTTCGCCAGCTCCCAGCCCAGTTCCAGTTGGTTGTAAATCCAGAAACCCTCTGCCTCCACCCTCGCCCGGTCGGCTCGGACCTTTGCTTCACGTCGATTCGACTGTGCTTGCACGGGTAGCAGGAACGCCAACCATAGGGCGGTCATGAGAAGCCATGGAAGGGCAGTCGGGGTTCGGCTCTCCTGATCCAGAAGCATGAGAATTCCCTCCTTTATGGAACAGTCTATCGGACCTATGGCATGAGCCGTTTGTCGATGGGATGAGATCGGCAGGGGCCCGATGCCGACTCTTTCGCGTATAGTAACTTGAAGCGGGCGACCGATCATCTGTGGGATTCAGTGGACGAAAGGAAAACTTTCCGATGGATAAAATTTTGCAGGGAGTCCACGATTTTCGAACGAAAGAATATCCCAAGAATCGGAAGTTTTACGAGCAACTTGCGGCCGACCACCAGAAGCCCCGTGCGCTTTTCATCACCTGTTCGGATTCGCGTGTTCTTCCCAACGTCATCACGCAGACCGTCCCAGGGGAACTGTTCCAGATCCGCAACGCTGGCAACCTCATCCCGCCATTCGGTGCGTCGATGGGAGGAGAAGTCGCAACGATTGAGTATGCCGTCAGCGTGCTGAAGGTGAAGAACATCATCGTTTGCGGTCACTCCCAATGCGGTGCCATCAAAGCTCTTGTGGAAGGGAAGGTGCCGGACGACATGCTGGGGCTCAAAGCGTGGTTCCATCACGCAGAAGCAACCCGCAAGATCATGCAAATCAAGCACCGGCGGAAACGGGCAGCCGAGCGTCTGCAAGCGGTCACGGAGGAGAATGTCCTGGTCCAACTGAATCACCTGAGCACCCATCCCTGCGTCGCGGCTGGAATTGCGGCAGGGAAGCTGAAGGTGTTCGGCTGGTACTACGACATCGCTACCGGTGTCGTCAAGCAATTCGATCAGAGGCTTTCAGCCTTTACTGATCTGGAGCAAGTTGCCATCGAAACCTCTCCAATGCCGGTCCGGCAATAGGTCCAGAGGACGACCTTTTGATTCAGTTCCCAGCTGGTTTTGACATCCATCGTTCAGGCTGGCCGAGCACTCTTCAAGGCTCCTCCGTGGTGATGAGCGGGGAAGGGAAGCTGACGCCAGCAAGTTGACTGGGATAGCTGGAGAGGGCTAAGTGTTCCACTCCCTTGGTCTCCCTACAAGGGCGCTGTGCGGTCGCTCGCCCTGACAGGGACCCACGAACTGTTATGGTTCGTCCGCTCGGGACGCCGGTTCGCGAAGCTGCTTGGAGTGGTCGATCCATCCTTGGAAGAGAGCCTAGTGAGGCTGTAGGGAAACATGCTGAACCGTGGGATAGGGAGGCATCCTGGGATTTGGTGGGCAGGAGCTGGGAACTGGTTCTTCCGTTCCTGGTGATCGTTGACGTTCCTGTCGATTGCTCAATGACGACCCCCACAAATTCCGTTCGAATATGTCCTTGGGAGTAGGATTCTCGCGATCCAAGCCTAGCTGGACCAGTTGAGGTTGGAGTCCCGGGGAAAATGTGCTTCAATGCGGTCCGAGGTGGGACCTGTAAGACCCCGCAAAATGCCCGGAAATCGCTACTGGGTGTGGGATTCGTCGTTGGAATGGAAACATCATGAGTCAGACCGATCTCCAGCTTTTGAACCGCGAATTGAGTTGGCTGGAATTCAATCAGCGGGTGCTGGATCAGGCCCGGAATCCCAAGGTGCCGTTGCTGGAGCGTCTGAAGTTTCTGGCAATCACCGGATCGAACCTGGACGAGTTCTTCATGGTGCGGGTGGGGGGCCTGCAGCTGCAGGAGAATGAGCGAGTCGGGCCTAGTGATCCGGCAGGACCATCCCCGACCCAGCAACTGGAGGCGATTCACCGAAGAGTCGTGTCGATGGTTGAATCGCAGTATCGATGCCTGAGCGAGGACTTGGAGCCAGCGCTCCAGAGCGAGGGGATGGAACGGGTTCGTCTGGAGGGAATCAGTACGCGACAGCTGGAGGCAATCGAAAGGATTTTTCAGGAGGAGATCTTTCCGGTTCTCTCACCGATGGCGATCGAACCGGAGAATCCATTCCCGCTGCTCCAAAACCTTGGGCTCTATCTGGTGGTGCGCCTGGAAGACGGGACGCTCGATCCCCCCCATCGCTTCGCGATGATTCCGTTGGGCAAATCGACTCCGCGTTTCATCACGCTCCCCTCGGACAGCAAGTACAGCTATGTCCTGCTGGAGGATCTAGTCGGTCATTGTGTCGACCGATTTTTCCCAGGGATGACGGTGCTGGAGTGGTCGGTTTGCCGTATCACCCGCAACCTGGACATCAGCCTTAGGGATGATGGAGCGGCGGACTTGATGAGCGGCATGGAGCAAGTGCTGCTGCAGCGAAGAGTTGCTGACTCGATTCGTCTAGAGATCTCCCCGCAAGCTTCTGAGGTTACCGCCCAGTTCTTGGCTCTTTCATTGGGGCTTGGACAGCGCGAGGTGTTTCGCATCCCCGGACCGATCGACCTGTCATCGATGCTTTCTTTGACCGAGACCGATGGCTTTCCGTCGCTGCGAGATCCTGCCTGGCTGCCTCAGCCATCCCCGAATATCGATCCCGCAGAGAAAATGTTCGACAACATCAGTCGCCAGGACCTTCTGCTTTGCCATCCCTACGAAAGCTATGAACCTGTGGTGCGCCTGATCGAAGAGGCGTCGTTGGATCCCGATGTGCTGGCGATCAAGCAAATTCTCTACCGCACAGGACGGCGCAGTGCGATTGTCGCAGCGCTCAAGCGAGCGGCCGAGCGAGGGAAGTATGTAACGGTCATCGTGGAACTCAAAGCCCGATTCGATGAGGCGCGCAACATCGAGTGGGCGAAGGAGTTGGAGCAAGCCGGGGTTCAGGTGATCTACGGGGTGCGAGGGCTGAAGACGCATGCCAAAGTATGTATCGTCGTCAGGCGGGAACCGCATGGAATCCAGAGGTATGTCCACTTTGGGACCGGAAACTACAACGAATCGACTGCAAGGCTCTATAGCGACATCAGCTACCTGACCTGTCGAGATGAATGGGGAGCTGATGCCAGTTCCTTCTTCAATGCGATCACTGGATTCAGCCAACCGCAGAGCTATCGGCAAATCGATGCGGCACCGATCGGCCTTCGCAAGAAGCTGATTGCTTTGATCGATGGAGAAACCAGCCGGCGGAAACAAGGTCAGCGAGCTCACATCACGGCCAAGCTCAATGCGCTGGTCGATCCGGAGATGATCGCGGCTCTCTACCGGGCCAGCAAGGCCGGTGTGAATGTGCGGCTGAATGTACGAGGCGTCTGCTGCCTGAGGCCTGGGGTGGCCGGGCTCAGCGAGAATATCCAGGTGGTGAGCATCGTCGATCGATTCCTGGAGCATGCCCGAATCCTCCACTTCCATCATGGAGGTGATGACCTCGCGTTCATCAGCAGCGCGGACTGGATGCCGCGCAACCTCGATCGGCGCGTGGAACTGCTGGTGCCCATTGAGGATGCTCCCTGCCGGCGCAAGCTGCTGTCGATTCTCGATACCTACTTCCGGGATAACCAGAACAGCTGGCTACTTCAATCCGACGGAAGCTACCGACGCAGGGCGCCACAGGACGAACAGTCGCCGGTCCGAGCGCAGCGGTGGCTGTACGAGATGGCCGTGGGCGCAGTCGAGCAGATGGAGCATGACCAGAGAACGCTGTTCCAGCCCCATATCGGAAGCCGCGCGAAACGACTGGATGGGTGAGCCGATCGATCCAGTCATCGACAAATCGTTCGTTCGACTACGCGACTCTGGCCGCCATGATGCTTTGCTCGTGAACTCCCCCAAAGTCGGTTGACGGTTCGATCACGTCCCGGTGGCGGTCTCCTTGGCTGCGGGATTTTGATTCCGCCAAGCGATCCATCGGAGTGATTTTCCGGCGGGAAGTGGAAGTGCCGTCGTGGCACCGGAATTGATTTCCACAGGTTGTTCCAACTGGGCAGGGGGAGTTGCTGTGGGGCTGGCCGAGGAGGAATCCATCGCTTCTTGCAACTCCCGCTCGATCGCCTCTTCCTGTGGGATCCGATCGAGGTATTCGACATCGTCGATCAAAAAATCCCCAGCATTGCCGCCGCCACCGAGTGCCTGATAGGCGCTGATCACAGCAGCCAGTTGCTTCTGCTTGGTCTCGATCAAGTCCATTCTCGCTTCCATCAGATCTCGCTGCGAGAGGAGTACGTCGATGTACTCTCCCCTCGCATTTTGGAATAGCTTGGTCGCATTGTCGACGGATGCTTCCAGCGATTCCAATTGCCGGCGTTTCACCTCGATGCTCTTCCCAAAGTTCTCAACGGTCGAAAGATGGTTGACGACCTCGATATGAGCCGTCAGAACGGTCTGTTGGTAATCGTAGATGGCCTGTAGCTGCCGGGCGTTGGCGTTCATGTAATCCGCCTTGATGGCGGCTCGATTGATCAACGGCCCAACCAGCCCTCCTGCCGCTCCATAGATCAGCGATTCGGGGCTGGAAAAGAGATACTTCGTGTTGAAAGCTTGGTATCCTACCCCGGCAGTCAGTACCAGCGATGGAAAAAACTGGGCTCGGGCGACGCGGACATCCAGACCCGCCGCAGCCACCTCTCGCTCGGCCTGCTGAATGTCGGCTCGAAACAGCAATTGCTGGGAAGGGATCCCTACGTTCAGCGAATTGAGTGAGAGATCTAGAAACTCCACCGAGGGCCGCTCCACAGGCTGAGGAAAGCGTCCCGCGATAAAGTTGATTCGGTTCTCCGCTTCGACGATCTGCTGCTGGATGAGAAGAATCAGGCTCTTGTTCTTCTGGACCTCCGCCTGGAATCTCTGAACGGCAAGCTCCGTGCCTCGCGCAGCATCCTTGAGTGCCTGGGCTGTCTCCAGGCTCTTTGTCTGAATCTCAATCGTCTTCTGGAGGGTCAGCAGTTGGTTGTCTAGGGCGAGCAGTTCGTAGTAGTTTTCTGCAAGCTCCGAGACCAGTCGAGTGACGACGTAATTCCGGCCAGATGTGGTTCCCAGATAGCGAAGGGTCGCAGCGTCCCTGGCATTGCGAAGCTTCCGCCAGATGTCGATTTCCCACGAGACATCGGCAGCGACGAGGAAGTCAGGGAGTGGATCGGGGAATCCCTTACCAGGTGCAGCTTCCAGCGATTCCTCAACCGCTCCATTGCGAGTGAATCGGCTCGATTTCTCAATCCCCGCTCGCGTGCCAAGGGAAACAAAGGGGAACAGGGATCCTCGCCGGGCAAGGATTTCATTGTTGGCGATACGGATTTCCTGGGCGAGGATTTTCAGTTCCTGGTTCCCCTGCAGCGACTCTGCGATCAGGCTGTTGAGAGTGGGATCGTTGAAGAATTGAGCCCAACCAAGTTGAGCGGAGTTTTCTGATCCGATGACACCCTGCTTAGGATCGTTGTTCTTGTCGTACGCTTCGGGTAGCGGTCGAAAGGGGGCTGGGCAGCAGAGTTGTGGAATTTTGCATCCTGGAAATGCAAGCAGAATGCATGTGCCCACGGCTGCTTTCAGCGATCGATTTCTACTCTGTGCGTTCCAGCAGTTCGCTGAGAGGTTCATCGTGTTCATCCTTGATTAACTTCCGTCCATCGGCCACCTTGCCGAAGAAGTAGTAGAGTCCCGGGATGACCAGCACGCCAATCACCGTGCCGATCAGCATCCCCCCGACCGCCGTCGTACCGATCGTCCTGTTTCCGATCGCCCCTGGACCGGTCGCTCGAACCAGAGGTATCAGTCCTGCGATAAAAGCAAATGACGTCATCACAATGGGCCGGAATCGAAGCTTTCCTCCTTCGATTCCAGCATCAAAAATGCTCGAACCCTCGTGGCGACGCTGCACCGCGAACTCAATGATCAAAATCGCATTTTTCCCCAGGAGCCCCACCAGCATCACCAAGCCGATTTGGCAATAGACATCATTGGAAAGCCCCATCGATTTCAGAAAGAGAAAAGAACCGAAGATGCCAACGGGAAGGGAGGTGATGACCGCCAGGGGAAGCAGGAAGCTTTCGTATTGTCCGACCAGCACCAAGTACACAAAGACGATCACGATCAGGAAAATATAGACCGCCGTATTCCCTTTCTTTGCCTCGTCAAAGGAAAGTCCCTGCCAGTCGATGTCGTATCCATAGGGCAGGGTCTTCGCCGCGACTTCTTTAATAGCAGCAATTGCCTGGCCGCTGCTGTACCCGGGCGCTGGTGCGCCCTGAATGGGAGCGGTCGGGTAGAGATTGTATCGACTGATTTCATTTAGCCCTTGTTTCTTTTTCAGCGTCATGAAGGAAGAGTAAGGGACCATGTCGCCTTTGTCGTTCTTGACGAACATTTCATTCAGATCTTCGGGGTAGCGGCGAAATTCCGGCGCTGCCTGGACATAGACTTTGAAGAACTGTCCGAAGCGAACGAATCCTTGCTCCCAGGTACTGCCGATCACGATCGACAGGTTCTCCATGGCATCGGCGATCGAGACCCCTTTCTGCATGGCGATATCGTTGTCGATAATGATTTCGTATTGGGGGTAATTGCCAGCAAAGAACGTGAACAGCCCTTTGACTTCTTTGCGTTTGCCGAGGGCTTCCATGAAGGTGTCGGTGACTTCCCCTAGAGCCTTGTAGTCGCCCGTATTGGTTTTATCCAGAAGGTTGACGGAGAACCCTCCAGCGGCTCCGAAGCCTGGCACTGCAGGTGGCTCGAAGAACTCCAGTTTCACATTGGCGATCTGAGCCCCCTTCTCTTCCAATGCCAAAATCAGCTCTTTCGATGTGAGCTTTCGTTCGGACCAGGGTTTCAGATTGATGATGCAGGTACCCGCATTGGAGCCACGGCCTTCGGTAAGCACTTCGTAGCCTGCGAGCGACGAGACGGAGGTGATTTCATCAAACTGCTTGCAGATCGCCTGGAGTTCGTGCGACTTCGCGTTGGTGTATTCCAGCGTCGATCCTGGTGGGGTTTGGATGATGCCGTAGATGATGCCCTGGTCTTCCAACGGAATGAAACCCGAGGGGAGGATATTGATCACCCAGTAGATACCGAAGCCGAACAGCCCGATCAGCAGCAGCGTCAGGAACCGCAGTTTGATGATGCGGCGCAGGATGGCCGCGTAGAGACGAGTGACCCACTCCACGCCTCGATCGAACGCCTTGATGAAGAGACCGAGCGGCCCGGCGACCATTTTCTCCCCTTCGGTGCTGCCGGAAAACCAGGATCGGACGGTCATCGCTAGGAAAACCGAGGCGGCGGCTGCGAAAGCGAGAATGCGGGATTCGGACAGCGCAATCTGCTCGCTGACTAGGTGCGCCACCGTTTCGTTTTGGAGCAGGCGATAGATTCCGTAGCCGCCGGTGGCTGCCAGCAGGATCGTCAGCAGATAGCGAATCGGGTACGACAGTCGCCCAGTCCATTGCCAAAGCAATCGCCCGATCGCTCGAAACATCGCAGGTATGGCCCCCTCGTTGCGATCCCGATGACCGTGCGGCTTGAGCAGCATGGCGCACAGGACCGGCGTCAACGTCAATGCGACCACCCCCGACAGGATGATCGACATCGCCATCGTCAATCCGAATTGACGATAGAAGACGCCGACGGGGCCGGTCATGAAGGTGACCGGGATGAACACCGACGTCATCACCAAGGTGATCGCAATGATGGCTCCCGCGATTTCATGAATCACCTCTTTGGTGGCTGCATAAGGAGAAAGATGTTTTTCATGCATCTTCGCATGCACCGCTTCCACGACGACGATGGCATCATCGACCACGACGCCAATCGCCAGCACCAACGCGAAAAGAGTGATCAGATTGATCGACATCCCGAACATCAGCAGGAAAAAGAACGTTCCGATCAGGGAGACCGGAACCGCGATCGTCGGGATCAGGGTGCTTCGGAAGTCTCCGAGGAAGAGGAAGACGACAAGCGAAACGAGGATGAAGGCTTCGAAGAGCGTGTGGAGCACCTTCTCGATTGAGGCTTCCAGGAACTTGGAGACATCGTAGCTGACTTCGTAGTCCATTCCGGGAGGGAAAACGTCTTTCTTGATCTCCTCTAACTTCTTCTTCACTTCCTCGATCACCACCGTCGCATTCGATCCCGGTGTCTGCTTGAGGACAATCGCCGCAGAAGGGTAGCCGTCGATATCGGAATACAGATCGTAGAAAGAGGATCCAAGGGAGACGGTCGCAACGTCCTTGATTCGGAGTATTTCTCCCTTTTCATTCGCCTTGAGGATGATGTCTTCGTACTGCTCAGGCCTGTTGTATCTGCCAACCCAGGTCAGAACGTATTCGACTGTCTGAGAAGTACGCCCCGTGGCCTGTCCCAGGCGTCCCGGTGAACCGATCATGCTCTGTTCGGCAATCGCCTTCATCACGTCATCGGCCGACAAATTGTAGGCTCTCAGTCGCTCTAGATTCAGTTCCACTCGCATCGCATAGGCGCGGTTTCCGAGGATATTCGCGCGGCCAACTCCCTGGATGCGTTTGATCTCAGGCAGGAGATTGACGGAGGCGAAGTTGTAGAGAAAGTTTTGGTCGACATTGGGGTCGGTACTGAAAACGTTGACGTACATCAGCATGCTCGACATGTTCTGCATGACGATGATGCCTTCCCGTTCCACAATCGGTGGAAGGTTATTCTTGACCGCCTGAATGCGATTGTTGACATTCAAGACTGCCACATTCGGATCCGTCCCTGGCTCGAAGATGATCTGGATCGTCCCTTCGCCAGCACTGGTGGCATCTCCGATCATGTAGCGCATATCCTGAACGCCATTGATCGCCTGCTCGAGAATCACCAGGACGGAATTGACCAGAATTTCCGCGCTGGCTCCAGGATACGACACAGAAACGACAACGCTGGGGGGCGCTACCGAGGGAAACTGGGAAATCGGCAGAGTCGTGATCGCCAAGCTGCCCATGAAAAGGATGAGCAGCGAGATGACGATCGCCAAAGCGGGCCGATGCAGAAACTTGGCAAACATGAATGAGGGCTTCTATTGGGCTTGGTTCTTCAAATGGGAGAGGATTTCCTCCGGCTGTTGGAAGTCGAATTCAATCCTGTCTCCATCACGCACCTGGCGAATTCCTTCAAAGATGATCTTGTCGCCTAGTTCGATCCCTCGTTTGACCACAAACAGATCCTCTAGCTCCAGACCGATCTCGATGCGGCGTTGCTGAACAACCCCTTCTTCGTCGACCACATAGACATAGCGTTCCGCCAAAATCTCAAAGCTTGCGCGCTGCGGGATGACGATCGCATCCTTGATGGCTCGCCGAATCAAGATTTTCCCTGTCTGACCATTGCGGAGTAGACGATCGGGATTGGGGAAGTCGGCGCGAAAAGCGATATTCCCTGTCTCCACGTTGAAGTCGGCTTCGATCGCCCCGATCTTGCCGGGCTGTGGGAACAGAGAGTGATCTGCGAGCATCAACTGGACTTGGAGATTCGGGTCGTTCACATCGAGTTGCGACTTGTATTCCAGATACCTTGCCTCTGGTACGTTGAAATAGACCCACATCACGCTGTTGTCCGAAAGGGTGGTCAGAACATCCCCTTCAGCCACAAGGCTTCCTTTCTGACAAAGCAGTCGATCGATGATGCCGGGGAATGGTGCCGTGACCGTCGCGAAATTCAGTTCGGCTTGCGACAGCTTGACCTTGGCGGTCGCCTTGGCCAGTTTCGCCTCTGCGATGGCGACTTCCTGCGGCGAGACGACATTCTGCTGCATCAGTCGTTTGGCGTTGTTGTACTCCAGTTGCACAAGAGCCGCTTCCGCCTGTTCCGCCTCCAGCCTTGCTTGGTAGAGAGTGGGGAGGACCTTGAAAACAGTTTCTCCCTGCTGGACGGTTTGTCCTTCCTTGACCGGAATCTCTTCCAGATAACCATTCTCCAGAGCTCGCAACTCGATGTGTCGACAGGAGCGAATCTGGCAAACATAGTTGTGGGTGCTGGTCACATCCTGGGCCACTGGTCGGGTAACGATGATTCGGTGTGGGTGATGTCCCTCGGCGTGCTCATGCTCGTCCTCATGCTTCGACCCGCCGGTTTCCGGCGCCGGCGAGGAGTGAGCCAGACTAGACCCAGGGGAGGACAGTTGGTCACACGCCAAATTGGTAAGGGAGCCAAGAACCACCAAGCCATAAACGATCCATGCATGTTTCATAACGGTCAGAATGTCTCCCTCCAATGCACCGCATCGGTTCGATTTCAGGGAATCGAGGCAATCGAAAGAGGTTTAGCCCCCCGCTTTCGAATCGCTACCCCAGGATGCAAATCACGCGCCAAGCTGCAGGCGTGGTTCTTTACTTTCCCGTTGGGTCGAAAGAGGAGACGTTGGTGAGCCGTGCGATGCTGTCGCTTCCGGGTGAGCAATCGGCACGAGTGGACCACAGGCATGAAAAAAAAGAGTTTTTCGGCGATTGGATTCAAACTCGAGAGGCATTTGGTCGGGGGGGTGCAAGCCGTTGCAGAAAGAGTGCAAGAAATTACTGGTCGGGCATGTGCGAGAGGCCGTTGTTTTTGGGGAGATGGATAGAGAACGTCGTGCCCGATGTGGAGGATTGGAAGTCGATTCTTCCATCATGTTGACGCACGATCTTTTCGCATAGAGCCAGCCCCATACCGGTGCCGTCACTTCGCGTGGTGAAGTAGGGGTCGAAAATGCGCGACTGGATTTCGGGGGGGATGCCGTAGCCGGTGTCGCTGATATCTAGCCGAATCGACTGAGGCTCGATTGACACGGCAAATCGGACAGTCCCACCGCTTGGCATGGCAGCCATCGCGTTGAGCGTGAGGTTGAGCAGTACTTGTTCGAGTTGGGCGGGGTCGGCTTGGATGAGCAGAGGTAGCGAAGGAGGTGCCTGAAACTCCAGAGAGATTTTTTTCTGCTCAGCTTCCGGACGCAGCAGACGGATCAGCTTGTCGATCAGCGAAGCGACATCGACGGAACTCCTACCGATCTCGTGGATCGATGCATAGTTTTGAAAGCCATCCAGCACTGCTGCGATCCTTTTGACTTCTGTGTAGAGGATATCGAGCATTTCGCTGATTTCGGGATCCTCTGGCTCCCGCTGGAGTCGTTCGCCTAGAAGTTGGATGTGCAACGAGAGCGCGTTCAGGGGATTTTTGATCTCATGTTGCAGGCCCGCAGCAAGTGAGCCGAGTCCCATGTGGCGTTCCATCCGCCGCAAGCGTTCTTCGATCAGGACACGATCGGTCACGTCTCGGACCTGGATCACCATACCGATTTGTTCCTGGTCGCGATTTTTCAACATCGTCCCACTGGCTCGCAAAATCCTCCGCTGTCCATTGCAGTCGATGCGATACTCCTGATCGCGAGGATGGGAAATCCATCGGCAAGCATCTTGGTAGACCTCGGCCAGGAATTGGCCGCCAGTGTCTCCAGGAGCCATCGATGCGTTGGTATCAGGGCCGCTCATCGCCATCAGCTGTCTGCCGACTGTATTGATGCTGGAGACATTCCCCTGATTGTCGGTGGTGATCACACCGATATCCATGCTTTCCAGAATGTCCGCCGAGAGAACTTTCGCTTCCTCCAGATTTCGCTCACTGCTGAGATAGGCACGCGACATAATCCAGAATGCGATCGAAGTTGCGATGGTGTTGAGTATCAGAAGGATCGAAAGGCTGCGTTGGACCCCCAGTTCGCTCGACAGTTCATTCGCAAACTCGAGGTCGGATCCTTGGAGGTGACCGATCAGCCGGGAGACGATTTCCAGTTCATGGCGCACATTCACCAGAACCCAGATCGTCGCAAACAGGGAGATCAGGCTGAGCGAAGCGAGGGCGATCAACGATGGGTTGATCCCCGCGATTGGTTTGCGTGGCCCCATCAGCGATGGCCTGTTACTGAGAGGATCGCAAGGATGGAGTGGGTCAGCCGATCGACTGGTAGCTCCGCTTCCATCGGAGTGCAGGCTGCTGGCAGCGCCAAGACGAGCGGGGAGGCTGGCTGGTGGCCGAAGGGTGTGACACACATCATGGGAGGCTGCTTACCTTGGTGGGGAACGGGATCGAATCACCGGCTGCAAGAGCTGGCAGCAGAGTGCACCGGTTTGCATTGAGAAAAGGAGACTCTTTTGATTTTAGCCCGCCGTTGGATGCTCTCGATGCGATTTCGCGACGCGGCATGGAATTTGCGACGGTTGGTTTTGGCGATGCGGCACACAGGGATTCCATGAGGGTCATGGGGTTGGTGCCAATCGCAGGGGTAGGGATAGGGAGCTTCCGCCATGATCCGTCCTTCACTTGTCTTATCGCTTTTGACAGCCATGCTGGCCTCCGAGCATTCCGATGGTGCGAATCGCGCGAGTGCAAGTCGCACAGCTCCTGCCGCTCAGAGGACCCTGGAAGCGCCACTGGAAGAGTGTGCGATGGAGAAGCAGCAGGCGATCGAAGAGGCGCGCAGGCATGTCGGGAATGAGCTAAATGGGCTTTAGGCAGCTTTTCCATATCGGCCGGTATCAATGCAGCCCATAGCGACTCATTTTGTAGTGGAGTGTTCGGACGCTGATCCCTAGTGCTTTGGCGGTCTTTTCACGGTGGAAATTGCAGGACTGGAGCACCGTTTGGATCGTTAATTTTTCGCACTCTTCGACAGCTTCCGCAAGCGACCCAGCGATTCTCGTCGCAGCCCGCGGATCGATTCGAACTTCGGCGGGTAATTGGCTTTTCTGGATGGTGTCCTCGGAAACGGTGATCACCATCCGTTCCACCACATTTCTGAGTTGGCGGACATTGCCGGGCCAATCAGCGGCCACCAGGGCTTGCATCGCCTCGTCGGTCAAGTTTTTCTGGAATCGTTTGTGCCTGACGCAGAAAAATTCCAAAAAGTGCTCGACCAGTAGCGGGATGTCTTCGCGGCGACTCCGCAGTGGTGGGACGTGGATGGGAATGATATTCAGGCGGTAAAAGAGGTCTTCTCGAAAGGTTCCTTCCTCGATCAATTCCTGTGTATCGCGATTGGTTGCGGAGATGATTCTGGCATCCGACTTGAGCTTCTCTTCGCCGCCAACGCGAGTGAACTCATTCATCTCCAGGACGCGCAGCAGGTCGACTTGGCTTTTGGACGACATCTCGGTGATCTCGTCGAGAAATAGGGTGCCTGAGGCAGCCTGTTCAAAACAGCCTGGCTTTTGGCGAGTCGCTCCGGTGAATGCCCCTTTCTCGTGCCCAAACATCTCGCTCTCCAGCAGGGACTCTGGCAATGCGCCGATGTTGATGGCGACGAAAGGTCCAGCGCATCGGTCGCTGAGATCGTGGAGAGCTCTGGCGATCAATTCCTTTCCAGTCCCGCTTTCCCCGTGGATCATCACCGTCGCGTCGGTGGCCGCGACCTGTCGAATCTGCCGGAATACCTCCTGCATCGCAGCACCTGCGGCGATGATGCTGGAGAGCTTCCCTGTATCGGCCAATTGGTGCTTGAGCGAATGATTCTCGATTCGAAGTTCGTAGTGCTCTCGGGCGCGGCGGACCTGTTGCCGAACCAGGTTCAGATCGACCGGCTTGAGGATGAAGTCGAATGCACCGCTTCGCATGGCATCGACGACCATTTCCACCGATCCGTGGGCGGTGATGACGATCACCGAAGTCTGCGGCCGCATGACGAGGATGCGTTTGAGCAGATCGATTCCAGACATACTGCCGTTGAGTCGCACATCGACGATGACCAGGGGGTGGCCTGTCAGTTGAAACTTCGTCAGGGCTTCCTCACCACTGGCTGCGATGTCGATCACCGTGGCTTCGGAGAGCAGCCCTTTGGCGAGCCCCGACCGGATATTCTGTTCGTCGTCGACAATCAAAATCGAAAAGGGCGAGGCATGTTGCATCATCGTTCCATCCATCCCATCCATCCTATAGGGGCCGCGTGGAGTGGGCCACAGCATTTCACGTTCCAAAGAGGGGTATTCGGCGTGGAATCGCTGGTTGGGTGAGGAGTTGATGGGTATTCCCCACGGAAGGCGTGTTGCCTCGTCCTCGCATGAGTCGTCGTGGCATGTGCCATTCCGTGCAGTTCTTCTGCAATTCTCCGCAGAGACCCCGGACGCGGGGCGGGCAAGTCAACCGGAAAATCGAGTCGGGAGGGGAGGTGCATCGTAGTTGGGTAGCGCGGATCGATCGCGCAGGGGCCAGTGAAGCCTGAAGCGAGTCCCACTGGGGCTGCTCTCTAGCAGCTGGGCATCCCCCCCATGCTCGCGCAGGATTTTCCGACAAGCGGCCAAGCCAAGCCCTGTTCCCCGAGCTCCTTTGGATGATTCGAAGAGCGAGAAGAGTTTCGCTTGCTGTTCGCTGGGGATCCCGGGGCCATTGTCGCTGACATCGATCGCGATCTGCTGGTTTGCATCGGCTGGCAGCAAATGAAGTTCGATCCGCACCGACCTTTTGGCTGGAGTCGCGGGTTCTAGATCACCGCCAGGTGCGCTGCAAGCGTCGATCGCATTGAGCAGTAGATTCAGAATGGCTTGATGCAGCGATTCGGGATCGCAGGCGACCAGCGGAAAGGGGTCTGGTGGCGACCAGAGAAGTTCGACCGACGCTTGACCTGCGCGCAGCTGGATGAGGTCGACGACTTCAGCGATGGTTAATCTAGGGTCTGCCATGCGCCACTGGGGTTGCCGATCCTTGGTGAGCGTGAGCATATCGAGGACCAGATTGGCGATTCGATCCTGATTGCGATCGACGATGCTCCATCCACGATCCAGAAGTTGCCAGTCTTTCTTCTTCCTCGCCTCCTCGACAAGGTAGCAGCCTCCGCGAATCCCCTGAAGAATGTTTTTGACATGGTGGGAAATGGTGGCGATCGTCTGGCCCATGGCCGCCAATCGCTCGGCCTGCAGCATCCCGCGATAGTAGGCGGTATCTTCGATGGCCAGGGCAGCCTGATGGCCGATGGCGATCATCATCCGCAGATGTTCTTCGGTGAAGCGGTTAGCGGCAGGTTCCGAGATGTAATCGCCTGGCGAAATGGAAGTGTCGATGTAAAGCACCCCGACGGTGCCGTAGCGTCCCTGCATGGGGACGCAGATGGCTTCGCGGATCCCGATTCTCTGGATGCTGGCCGATGACTCCCATCGTGAATCGGTGTTGGCGTTGCTGGTCAGCACGCCTTCCTGATGTTCCATGACGTGATCGAGGATCGTTCGACTGATTTCGAGGGGGCCTGAACGGCTGCCTTCGACCCGATCTCTGCGGCAGGCGGGGCGAAGGGAGCGATGGTCGGATTCCGTCAGCATGATGCAGCCACGGTCGCATTCAATGGAATCGAAAATCAGGCCAAGGATCTGCTCCAGCAGCTTATCGATGTCGATCGTTCGACTGACGGCGATCGCGGTGTGGTACATCACCTCCCATGGATTTCCAGCAGCGCGTGTGGTTCGCTGGGCAGATGCGGACGAATGGGGGTCTGCTGGATCCAGGCCGACGGGCCGGGGAGCCGGATCGAATGGAGCCAAGCTGCTTCGGATCTGAGAAAGCTCCGCTGCGGCGGACTCACTGGTGATGCGGATCTGACGATCGTCACTGAAGGTGGAATGATGGGCAGGTGAGAGTCGAGCTGAGGTGGTGAAAATCAGCAACGTCTGTCCCAATTGAATGCGGTCTCCATGATCCAGTTTCCGCTGATCGCATCGCTGTCCGTTGACGAAGCTCCCGTTGCTGCTTCGGAGATCCTCCAGGATCCATCCTTGTTCCCGAGGGCGGATGCTGGCATGGTTGCGAGACACTTCCGTATCTGTCAGCACCAGATCGTTTTCTTCACCACGGCCGATGGTTCCTCCGGCATCGGGGATCGACCAGTGTTTGCCATACTCTTTGCCGCGCAGGACGTAGAGGAAGGGCATCGATATTCTCACGCAAGAGGTTCGTCAGGCGGGCTGCTCAATCGCAGAGTTCAGCCCAGGTGAAAGCGGGTTTCAGCGGACGGCTCGCCGCATCAACGATTCGATCGTGCGGACCAATCCGGCTGCCTTGGTCCAGGTTTCTTCTTCTTCAGCGGCGGCTTGGCTATCGGCGACGATGCCACCTCCTACCTGAAACTGCCACCAGCCTCGACTGGCGGTAATCGTCCGGATCAGAATATTCCAGTCGACCGTTCCGTTCCACCCCCAGTATCCCAGCGATCCACAGTAAGCCCCTCTCGCCGTCGGCTCCAATTCCGCGATGATCTCCATCGCGCGGATCTTTGGAGCCCCGGTGATGCTGCCACCTGGGAACGAGGCGGCCAGGAGATCGATCGGTGTGAGGTCGCCTGCAAGCCGGCCTTGCACCACGCTCACCAGATGATGGACAAAGGGATAGCTCTCCAGGCCACACAGCCGTTCCACCTGAACGCTATCCGGTTCACAGACTCGCGAAAGATCGTTTCGAAGCAGATCGACGATCATCACATTTTCAGCGCGGTCTTTCTCGCTGCTGAGCAGTTCGGTGGCAGCTGCGGCATCGACCTGCGGGTCGCTGGATCGACGCCTGGTTCCCTTGATCGGCCGCGTTTCGACCCAGCCCTGATCGACCCGCAGGAATCGTTCAGGCGAAGCGCTGACGATCTGCGATGGCCCAAGATCGAAGTAGCCAGCAAACGTGGCGGCATTCTCCCGACGCATTTCCAGATACAGATCGACCGCATGGCAGAAAGAGCGACGGAGCAATCGCTGCGAGAGATTCACCTGAAAAATGTCACCCGAATAGATCGCTTCTCTAGCCTGCTCGACAGCCGCTTGGTACCCCGAGGAATCGAAATTGCCAAGCCATGCGGCTCCCAGCCGCGTCTGGTACTGGGGGGCGGTCAGTCCATGAGCGGTGGCGTGGAGGTGGGATTGGTGCAAAGGTCTGGCCATGGCCGGCCCCCGCAACCGCTCGCAGAGCCAACTGCCCCGCTTGGCAGCCCGCTCTGCCCTGGCCTGCGGATCGCACTCAGGATACCCCTGGGAGATGACCCAACCGCGATGCTGAAGGTGATCCCAAGCGACCACCAAGTCGTACAGCCCCACGACGGCCAATGGAAGCGCGAACTCATCATGCCTAGCCCGCGGAACTCGTTCGAAACATCGTCCTAGTTCGTAACCAAAATAGCCTGCAGCGCCACCCTGAAAAGGAGGAAGCCCTGGAACCGAGTCGGTCGTGAATCGCTCCATCCATCCAGCCAGCTCGGCGAAGGGATCAGCCTGCGGTCGCGTGACGCGAAACAGCTGGAATGGATCGACCGCCAGAAAACTGTACCTTCCTAACTGAGGATGAGCCAAAGCGCTTTCCAAAAGGCAGCACCAAGGTTGGTCCCACAACCGTTCCAGCGCTTCGGCGACTCCGATCGATCCAGCAAGTTCTTCTATCCAGGGAGTGGGCATCAAGAGTTCTCGCTTCCTTCGTCCGTCGCCTTGCTGGGAGGATCTGGTCGCTGTCGCGTCCATGTCAGTCGCGCATGCGCTTCTTCTCGCGTCAGCATTCCCCATCGAAGGGCTTCGTCCTGTTCGTAATTCTTGCCCAGGGTCAAAGCGGTCATCGCCTTGGCAAGCTCGAACCCCAGATAAAATGCATGGCCAGCCGTCAACTGGGCCCCCCGCGGCGTCTTGTGCAACTCAGCGAAGATCGCCATGGGGTCGGTGCCTTGCACATGGATCCCAGCCGAAACCAGGTGCAGTTCCACTCCATCGCTAAAGATCCTGTAATTGGGGTCCTGAATCGTTGCCGCCAGTTCTTCAAACCATCCTTCTGGATAATGCCTGCGCGTTGGATCGCGCAGCATCACCAGCCGCTCTTCCAGATGTTTGGGGGGGAGTGAATGAGCGACTGCGTAATGCACCAGTTTTCGCGCCAGATGGCACTCGCGAACAGACGATTGCGCCCAAGGGATCACCTGCGTGGTCAGGATGCTGCCGACTTGAAGTTCCTCGCAGTACCCCAGAAGCAACGTATTGATGCCGGCCGAGTCGCTATCAGTCAGTTCCGTCAGGTTGCCGATTCCCATCATCAACGCCACATCGGGCGCATGTTGCCTCAACGCATAGTAGCGATGGAGCGATTTGGCGAAACCACATCCAATCGGTTCGAGGATTGGATCGAGCCGGTATGGGACTTGGTTGTCCTGAAGGAACTGAGCTGTTTCCATGAGGCTTTCCAGCCAAGGTTGGTCCATATCAGGAACGACCACCACCTCCGCGCCCCAGTCGGTCGCCAGGTGGCGGTTGCTGCGGTTGACCGACAGTACCAAATCGGCTCCCGCACGCGTCCCTTCTGCGGCTTCCCAAGGATCGAAGGTATCGATGGAAAGTCGGATCCCATCGTTTCGAAGTCGTTTCACGGCATCTCCGATGGTCGTCCACTGGGTTGCGGGATCACATCCCAAGTCGATGCGATCGGCTCCTTCGGCCACCCATTGCCTGGCCTGCCTCACCAGATCGACCACCGGCAGCCGATTGGCATGGTTGATTTCGGCGAGGATCTCAATGCGATGCGCTCCATAGCCAGCGCGGTCGGTCTGTTTGACCCCGAAATGTCTTGGGAGCTCTCGTAGATCCTTCGGTCCGCACTCGACGTGACAGTCGACTTTTTTCTGATTCAAGTGGGCCTGGATCTCCTCCAGGCCAGGAGCCAGATAGCCGGGGAGGATCATCCGCGTCGTTCCTTCAGGCAACGCCAAGTGCCGAAGCGTCCACTTGGCGGTCATCAACGCAGCGACGGTGATTGGCATCGTTTGGATGGTATAGCGAAAGCCAAATCGTTCCGACAAGCTTTCGACGATCGGCTGGAGGGCGGATCGCGCGAGCTTGCCGGTGACGAAGTGAATCTTCTGGGTTGACCAATCGAAATCGGTCATGACGCATCCTGTATCAGGGACTATCGAAGCGACCATTCCTGGACGAAGATCAGCGACTGGAGCTTGGACCTCTCAATCGTAACTGGGATTCGCCCAGTTGCCGTAGAGCATCGCCGGGAAATACGTGCCATGATGTCGGGAGACCGGCCTCAGCGGTGATCATCTTGGCGTTTCCCGGATGGCGAAAACTCAGCCGCCAGGCATGCAACGCCAGTTGCTGCCACAAGCCCTGGGAGTCGGCAGTGCCGAATCGAGTGGTGGCTTGGTAGCACCAGTCACCGACGACCGGCAAGCCGCGAGCGGCGCACTGGATGCGGATCTGATGCATGCGCCCTGTCTCCAGGTACACCTCGATCAAGCTTCGCGATCGATCGGTCCAGCAGAGCCGAGATTCCAGCACCGCCAGCTTCGCATCCGGATGATCGGCGGTGACGATCTCCCCCACAGGCCGATCCGGAATCTTCCGGACGTGATCTTCCCATCGCCCGGTTTTTCCCGTCGCATCCCCTTCCACCATCGCCAGATAGGTTTTCTCGACCAGGCGATGAGCAAACTGGTCGCCGAAGCGTCGTAGCGTGCGGGCATTGCGAGCCACCAGCAGAACTCCAGAAGTGCCACGGTCCAGGCGATGAGGCAGCCCAACAAAAGGGTGTTGAGGAGCCGATGGGCGTCGCGCCAAAAGCAATTCAAGCGCCACTTGGACACTGGGAATCCCCGGCGCAGCCTGGGTCAGCAGGCCGGCTGGTTTGTGGAGCACCAGCCAGCCAGCTTCCTCCATCAGGATGTCGCTTTCCTCGATCGGCAGAGGGTCCATCACGAAACTCGTTAGTTGTTTCTAACTCCCATCAACTCGAAGGACTTCGCCGACTGGCATCGGCACCGCTGGCGGGCAACTGGAACCTTGCTCCCTGACCAGCCAGATCCTTCATTTGACCAGATACTTCTTAGGCCAGTTCCTTCACTGGGGTTCGGACGCGCCCCACGCGCATAAAAAAACGAGG